>NZ_WANY01000044.1:0-3589 GCF_015521575.1 Ferroglobus sp. | reverse complement strand
GGATATTATCCTCGCTATTTGCGCTTTCTTCCCTCTCTTTTTAGCTCCCTCAAGAAACTCCTCAAAAGCGTTTATTGTGATAACGAAGCCGGGTGGAATCGGAAAGCCAGCTTTTACCATCTCCCCTAAATTCGCTCCTTTCCCTCCGGCTATGCCGATATCTTCTTTGCTTATTTCATCAAACCACTTTACATATTTCATAACCAATCCCTCGGCACAATAGTCAATTATATATCGTGATATTTAAAACCTTGTCAAGTCTTAGCATTGATTAAAAATAATAGTGTAAAAAAGTGAGGCTATTCTTCAACTCTCTTCACAATCGTTACGACTCCTTTGTCTCCGTCCACTCTGATTATGTCTCCGGTTTTTATCACCTGCGTAGCTATTCCCGTTCCAGTTACAGCTGGTATTCCGTATTCCCTACAAACTATCGCAGCGTGGCTTGTCAATCCTCCTATGTCAGTCACAGCAGCTTTTATTTTCGTGAAAACTGGAGCCCAGCTTGGGTTAGTATTCGGACAGACGAGGATCTCTCCCTCTTGCACCTGATCTATCTCGTCCAAGAACCTTATGACCCTCGCTTTTCCTTCAATTACTCCGGCTGAGGCAGCAAATCCCTTAATCTCTGTAACCTCCTCTGGGTGGTAGGTAACTCCCTTAATCCACTCGCTGACCTTCTCCGAAGTTATTCCCCAAAGCATCACGGTAAACGGCTCGGCAATCTCCTCCGGCACGGTTCCCAAAGCTGGAGGAGGCGTCCAGTTCCTTGCCGCTTCGAGGATCTTCTTTCTCTTCTCAGCCTTTCTTTTCCAGTATTCAGCTCTTGGAGGAACGTTCTCTCCCAGAGCCCAAGCGGTGACGAGATCTTCAATTATCATCGGAATCTCAAAGCGATTGAAGAGGAAGATGTCGTCTTCTTCGTTTAGCATTCCGTATCTGACGAAAAGTCTGCCGAACTCTCTCATCTTCTCAAAAACTATCGTGTGGAACCAGTGCTCGACCCAGAAGAGGTGATTTTCAGCGTAATCGTAAATGTCTCTGACCATCTTGTACGCTTCGTCAAACGCCTTTCTATCTTCATCGGTTTTGATTAGCTTTCTGTACTCCTCAACAAGCTTCTCTCTCGCTTTGTGTATCTCGTCGATGTCTCTTTCTATCGTCTCACCCTTTTCAAGCATTTCTATGTAGCTTTTCAAGTAGCTGAAAGGAACTTCCAGAGTGTTTATCCAACTACCTTCATAGTGGAACCACCCGCTACCGCAGGAAACGTAGAACCACGGATCTTTCGCTTCATCGAAGTCCCTAAGCCACTCTCTCCCTTCCGGAAAAGTCTTTAATTCTTCAATCTTCTCCTCTGGGCTTTTGTCCGATTTTAGTATCCCCACAACCCTGCCTCCAAGGGAAATAGCGAGCCTCGCAAGTTTTGCAAGCTCCTCCTGCGGTCGAAACATCACCACATCTGCTCCAGCCACCATCTTACCTATCGTGGACTCGCTTATTCCGGGGAAAAGCTTTCTGACAACATCAGCAAAAGTCAGGTAAGCTAAGTAGCTCAGGTTTAAGTATTGGAAGTGGTACTGCCAAGCTTTGAATATCGCATCTATCAGCTTGTCGTAGGCTTCCATCAAGTCGTAGGAGGAATAGTATCCCCTTGGCTCCGGGATCACTCTCTCTTCCGGCTCGAAGGTTGGTAAGTCTGGAACCTCTATGTTCTTAACGTACTCTCCGAGCTCTCTGAACTTCTTCTCCCACTTCTCATACAAATTTTCGCTTTTGTAATTCTGAAAAACCCAAAAAGCTCTTTTTTGGAAAAGTTCGGCTTTCTTTTTAATTGTCTCCTCGCTCGGAGGCTCTACGGCGCAAATGTAGAAGTAGCAACCGAGAATTCTTTGAGCAACTCCCTGCGCTGGAGGAATGCAGAAGACTCTCGTGTTGTACTGAGCTAAAGCGATCTGCCAAGCTTCGTGAAAGATCAGGTCGAAGGGATACATTGGATCTGGTGCGTGTATCTTGTCCAAATACCAGAACTGTCTTTCTTCCCACTCTTTTCTCTCTTCGCTGAATATGTAATGCGGAGGATACATCTCCTCCCATCCCTCAAGCTCTTTCGGAATTTCCACTTCCAGAGGTTTAGGAAATCCGTTTCCCAAAACTACCACCTCGCCCGAAAATTTTCAAAACAATAAATAATTAGAAATATTTAGCTCTTTGTCAACAATTGTCATTGAAAAGTTTAAAAGCTAAAAGCTAATTCTAATTGGCTAAATTTTTCTTTGGGAACGAGTTAATTCACAGGCAAAATCTTGATGAGCTCAAAAACGTAAATAACTTTGTCAACATCTGGTGTTGAAAAATCTTCTTATTGCTTCCTTCTTTTGAATCCTCCATGAAGTTTGAGGTGATCGTTAGAGGCGTTGTTAAGGATGGAGACAGGGTTCTCATCGGATTGAAAAGGAGAGACGATCCCCACCCGTTGCAGGGTGAGTGGCATTTCCCAGGAGGAAGGTTGGAATACGAAGAGAATCCTTGGGAGGCTGTTGAAAGGGAGATTGAGGAAGAGACTGGGTACAAAGTAAGGGCAGAGAGAATTATCGACGTTATCCCAAAAAAGCTCGTCTGGCCGAACGAAATTGGAGAGCAGCAGACGTTGCACATAGTCTTTTCTTGCAGATTGCTTGGAGGAGAAGCAAAGGCGGGAGACGATGTTGAAGAAGTCAAGTGGATTTCTGTGGAAGAGATAGACAGCTACCTGAGAAAAGAGTTCCTGCTGGAATCGGATTTAGTTAGGGAGTTCATCGAATCTTGACAAGATTAAATCTCTTATCGCCCTCGATATGTCCTTGTTCTTCAAAACTACAGCTTCGTCATACCACCTTCTCTCTTTTAAGCTACCTTCTGAAGGCATTATTATCGCTTCTTCGCAGTCCCTAACGTACATTCTCGCGGAAGATTTGAATTCCGAGCAGATAGCTACTTTGTTTAACGTCTCTACTATGTCCCTCGGAAGCTCGCTGAGGGGGGCGAGCAGATATATTTTCACTCCTCTCTCACTTGCTTCGAATATCTCGGGCTTGTACTCGTAAACTATCCTAATAGATTCGTTGCTTGTGGCGGCGATGGCGAGCTCTTCATCGCTTTTGTTTATGAACTCTTTAATCGTGCTTATCAACACTCTTCTTCCAGTCACTTCGTAGGAGATCGTGTTCGATACGTTTCCCTTCACGCCTATCGACCTTACAATGTTAAGAAATTCCTCTCTCAATTTGAACAAATTATACAACTTCTTTTCAACATCCCTTATGAGCATCGAAGTAGCAACTTCCGGAGATACGGCATAGTATCTCCTTGGCTTCTGTGCTGAAACGTAGATTAGCCCTTTTTCACTCAAATTTTCCAGGATGTCGTAGATTCTCTGTCTGGTCAATCCGACTTCTTTGGCTAACTCGCTTACTGAAGCTCCCGATCTCTTCAGTAGGAGCAGATATATTTCAGCTTCCGTCTTACTCAAACCCAGATCTTCCAGAATGTTTGTCAACCGTGACTTATATTCCTGCATTACAATGTATTGAAATTCAAAGCATTACTT
>NZ_WANY01000043.1:0-15670 GCF_015521575.1 Ferroglobus sp. | reverse complement strand
GCTGTTATCTCTCCTGGATTAGCTCTAAAGCTAATTCCTTTTAGAATTTCATCCGAGGAGTTATACCCGAATTTAACCTCTTTTAATTCGACAACTACCATATCTCTCTCCTCCCTTTCAATACGAGGAACAAGAAGAAGGGAATTCCAAGCATTGACGTTATTATCCCTATCGGGAATATAGCTCCCGGAACGATAGTTTTACTGGCAACTGCTCCGGCGGAGAGAATTAATCCACCGCATAAAATTGATCCAACAATTAAAAATCTCTGATCCTCTCCAAGGAGAATCCTTGCGATGTGCGGGGCGACGAGCCCGACAAAACCTATTACGCCAACAAAGCATATCGCCACTGAAGTAAGAATTGACACATAGAGCAGAATTTCCACTCTTAATGACTCCACATCAACTCCAAGAGATTTTGCTTTTTCTTCTCCCAGCCTCAAAGCCGTAATTTTCCAGGATCTGAAGAGGAGCAGAATCGTAACAGCAATCAGAACGACTGCTACTATTTGAGCTTTGAGTAAAGACGCTTTGGTTAGGCTACCAAAGAGCCAGAAAACTATTGCCTGAAGAGCTTCTTCACTTGCGTAGTACTGGAGTAGGGCTAATAAGGACTGAAACATAAAAGAGATAGCTATACCCCCAAGAATTAGCGTCTCACTCGTAAACCCTCTTATTTTACCGATAGTCAATATCAGCATGCACGTCAGAAAAGAAAAAACGAAAGCGTTTATCGGAACGATGAACTCCGAGGGAACCGCTATAACATAAATTCCAAGTACGTAAGCCAAAGCAGCCCCAAAACCAGCTCCAGAAGAAATACCGAGCGTGTAGGGACTTGCTAACGGATTGTTTAAAATCGTCTGCATTTGTAAACCGGCTAATCCGAGAGCTCCTCCGACAAGGACTGCCATGAGCGTCCATGGAAGCCTGTATCCCCACACGACGATGCTTATTGTATCCTCGCTTGGAGAAATCAAGCTTTGAAGAATTTCGAAGGGACTCAGTTTAATCGGACCAATGATCAAGTTCACAAATGATAGTAGTGAAGAGAGAACTAAAAATAGAAAAATAAATAAAAAACGTTTTTGGACAATTTTTGAGTAAGCATCTGTTATATCTGTCATACTACTCTAACTTTACAGCCCAAACTCCGCTGTACTCTACCGGCAAGAATTTTTCGTGGAACTCTTTCCACGAATTTTCTGGATTCAGATCCTTGAACTCCTCTGGATAAAACCATTTGGCAAAGTACTGCAAAGCTACAAAATCGAAAATGTGTCCGTGGACGAAGTATATATGTATCGCGTAAACTCTTTTGTTTTTAACGGCATTTAGATTTTCCCAGCCAGGGCGTTTTACTTGCTCTTCAATCATGCTCTTCGCCAACTCCTTGTCAATTCCGTACCCAAGATCGACGTTCCATCCTTTCTTTCCTATGAAAATTACAACGTCAGGGTTCTCCTTCAAAACGAATTCTGGACTTATTTCTCCGGATTTTTCAAGGACATTCGCGGCTATATTCCTTCCTCCGGCAAATTCGATCATCTCTCCCCTGTAGTGTTTGTTTCCGTAACTGGTCCACCCTTTTCCGAGAAGGAGGACTTTCGGTCTTTCGCGGGTTTTTTCAATCTGTCTGAGCTTTTTCAGAACTTCTTCAACCTCCTTCTTATAGTATTCGATCAACTCTTTTGCCCTTTCCTCTTTTCCGAGCAGTTTACCGAGAATTAGCGTGCTTTTTTCGTGGGTAGAGACGTTAAAAGGTCTGTAGTAATCTATGAAGATAACTGGAATCCCCGCTTTTTCGAGTTTTGCTAAATCGTCTTTAACGTATTTGTACTGCTCCTTTGACATTATAACAACATCAGGTTGCAGTTCGATTACCTTCTCAGCACTGAATGTGCCCTTCCAAGGATAACCGACGTCGGGAATTTCATCAATCCACGGATACTTTTCGAGATAAGTTTTCCAGACTGTCGGTCTTCTTCCCTCCCAGTAGTATTTGCTCCAACCGACTACCTTTTTGAGCGCATCAATTCCTCCGACAGCCACGTACTCCTCGACGTTAAACGTTATGACTACCCTTTCCACCGGAACTTTTACCTCAACTTTCCTTCCCATCAAATCTTCTATAGTTACGCTTCCCTCCTCTTCGACCTTCTTTATTTCTTTTTGAGCGCAACCAGATACCAAAACGAGCAATAACAGAACGAAGACTCCGATTTTTCTCAAAGTTCTACACCTCCTTTATCCCTTCAGCCAAGAAGTATGATTTCCCGCTCCAAGCGAACCTGTAAAAGACCGGTCTGTTTTTGAGAATCATCTCTCTTATCCAAGTTATGTCTCTGATGGAAACTCTCGACAGTCCAGTTTTTTTCATGAGCTCGGCAACCCTCTCTTCGGTTAGAGATCTGTAGTACGGAAGCGCTTTCTTAACTTCTTTGCTGTAAGAATTGTTTTTTGGAAGCTTTCCTTCAAAAATTACCATTCCCGCTTTTCCTAAGAGTCTTTTTAACGCAGTAAAAATTCCGTGTTCCCAGTTTCCATCTATGATGACCACTTTACCTCCTTTCTTCACAACTCTCTTCCATTCGCTTATCGCTCTTTCTGGGTTTGGTAATGTCCAGAGAACGTGTCTGCATATCGCTGCGTCGAACTCCTCATCGTCGAATGGTAGGTTTTCAGCATCACCAATTCTGAAGTCAATACGAACACCTTTATCTGCTGCCTTTCTTCGAGCGACCTTTAGCATCTCTTCCGATATATCGATTCCAACAACCTCGTGACCAAGCTCAGCCAGTATTATTGCAAGGAACCCCGTTCCCGTGCCGATGTCCAAAATTCTCATTTTGCCTTTGAAAATCTCCGCTAAAACTTCCTTCCATACCTCAGGCAAATCTGTGTGTCCGGGGGATAGGTCGTAGTCTTTGCTCCTGTAATCCCAGTACTTTTTTATCTCCTCTTTTATGTCGATCATTTGCAGCAACTACATCAAATTTCTTAAAAATTTTTCTATTTTTAACACTAACAACATTTAATTTTAAATTTAAGTAATAATTTATGTTATAGTAATTTAAAATCTTAGAAAAATTTATTTAAAAAGCGTTTCGAGTTTGAGGAGTGAACGAGGTGGTTGGTGAAGCCGTGCATATACTACAGACAATTCTACCGAGGATGTTTATTGGAATACTCGCTGGAAACCTGATAATCTCTTCACCGATTTTTCGCCGTTTTGTAGAGTTTTCCGTAAAACTTTTTAGAATCAGAAGTGGAGTTGCAGTAGCCGCGTTTTTCGCAGATAAAGCAGTCGGCACATCTGTTTTGGCAGAAATGTACAAAAAGAGAATTATCGATGAGAAAGAAGTCGTGATTGCATCGGTGCTGGGACTCTTGCCCCTATCAATTCGCAGCGCTTTTTTAACCCTCGCTCCCGTGTCTATTTCCACCCTTGGCTTTAAACTTGGAGCTTCGTTTCTGATAATTGAGCTACTGTCGAAATTCATCGTAGCTGGAGTTGCTTATAGTTTTATCGGAAAGATCACTGTGTCGGAGGAAATAATAGACTATAGAAACGAGCGATCGGGTTTTCACTCCTTACTCTTCGCTTTAAAAACGTTTTTCAGGGTTTCCTTGATAATTTCCCTAACTGTTTTCATCACAACTTTCTTAATCAACTCGGGCAGTTTTACCTCAGTCGACGAGAAATCTATGCTAATTTTAGCTGGGGCGGGCAGCACATTAGCTGGGTTTGGTGTGGCTGGTTCGCTTCTTTCGGAGGGTAAGCTGAAAGAGGAGGCTGTTCTAATTCTTCTTTTTGTGGCGTTGGCGTTGCATAGGGTTGTGGAAGCTATTAGGTACTCAATGCCGATGAACGTGTCATTTTTTGGGTATAAAACTGGTGTAAAAGTGGCTGCGTTAACCCTTTTGGCAAACGAGCTATCATGCGTTGTCGGCTTGGTTTTCGCTTACGCTTCTGTTTCACTGGGGATCATTTGAGGACAACATTTATATAACATTTGAGCAATTGCTCAAATATGGATAAGAGTGTCCCAACCTGCAAAAGCTTCAACAACGAGCAGGTGGAAGTGGTGCTATCGAAACTTCCGGAAGATGACCTAATTGTGGAATTAGCCGAGTTTCTCGAAGCTTTTGCGGACTCAACGAGAATCAAGATTCTTTTAGCATTAACTTTTGGTGAATTGTGCACGTGTGATCTATCCTCAATTACCGGATTGACAGTTTCGGCAATCTCTCACCAACTCAGGACTCTTCGAGACAAAAAGATCGTGAAATATAGGAGAGCGGGAAGGAATGTCTACTACTCCCTTGACGACGAGCATGTTGAGGCGATTTTGAAGGTTGCGATGGAACATATTAAGGAGAGGAGAAAATGAAGAGGTATAAGCTGAAGAATCTGGATTGTGCAACTTGCGCTCTGAAAATAGAGGAAGAATTGAAGAAGCAAGAAGGTGTGAAGTTTGCAGCGGTCAATTTTGCCACAGCAGAGCTTGTAGTAGATGCTGAAGATCACGAAAAGGTTGTTGAAACCGTGAAAAAAGTTGAACCAGAGGTTGAATTAGAGAGTATTGAAAAAGAAGAACTTGACGTAAACAAGAAGAGAGAGATTGGTGTAATTCTCTCCTCAGGCATTCTGTTCGCAATCGGAACGATTTTTAACGAGCAGTTACATGCTATTTTCCCAGCTGAATACATTATTCTGCTAACTTCCTATATCGTAGTTGGCTGGAAGATCATCTGGAAAGCTATTACGAATTTGAAAAATAAAGTTGTCTTTGATGAGAACTTCCTTCTAACTGTAGCGACTCTTGGAGCGATAGCGATCCATGAACTGCCAGAAGCTGTGGCGGTAATGCTCTTCTTCAGAGTTGGAGAATTTCTGCAAGACTTAGCAGTTGACAGATCGAGAAGAGCTATTAAAGCTTTAGTGGAGATAAAGCCTACATTTGCAAATCTCAAAGTAAATGGAGAAATAAGAAGGGTGAAGCCGGAAGAAGTTAAAGTTGGAGATCTAATTGTCGTAAAACCGGGAGAGAAAATTCCTCTTGATGGTATTGTCGTGGAAGGAAACTCTGTTGTTGACACTTCTGCATTAACTGGAGAATCAAAGCCGAGGGATGTAGCTGTTGGAGACGAGGTACTTTCTGGAATGGTAAACATCTCTGGACTAATCGTTGTAAAAGTAACGAGAAGCTTTAGCGAATCGGCGGTCTCCAAAATACTTAAACTTGTTGAGGAAGCAAGCAGCAGAAAGGCTAAGGCGGAGAGGTTCATAACAAGATTCGCGAGATATTACACTCCGGCAGTTATAGCTTTGGCAGCGGGAATTGCCACTATTCCTCCAATAGCTTTCAACGAGCCCTTTTCTCCGTGGATATACCGAGCTCTTGTCCTCCTCGTCATCTCATGTCCGTGCGCCCTTGTTGTTTCTGTCCCTCTCAGCTATTTCGCTTCTATTGGTAAAGCTGCAAGAATGGGTGTGCTTGTAAAAGGCGCAAACTTCATAGACCAGCTAACGTCGACAAGAATTTTTGCCTTCGACAAGACCGGAACGCTAACTAAGGGGTCTTTCAAAGTCGTTGGAATCGTCGCAAAGAATGGATTCAAGGAGGATGAGGTGCTGAAACTTGCGGCTATTGCTGAGAAAAATTCCAATCATCCGATAGCGAAGAGTATCGTTGAAGCTTACGGAGAAGTGAAGGTTGAAGTGAAATCCCACAAAGAGATCCCGGGAAGAGGTGTTGTTGCCGAATTAGATGGAACGAAAATAGCGGTTGGAAACGATGCGATGATGCACGAGTTGAACATCGAGCATGAGTGCTTTGGAGAGGAAACTGTTGTACATGTGGCTGTCAATGGAAAGTACGCTGGATACATAATTGTTAGCGATGAGCCGAAGGAAGATGCGAAGAGAGCGATAGAAGATCTCAAAAAGAGCGGATGTAAGGTTGTGATGGTAACGGGGGATAGCAGAAGGGTTGCTGAGAGAATTGCAAAAGAACTTGGAGTGGATGATTTCTACGCGGAACTGCTACCGTGGCAAAAGGTGGAAGTTATAGAAGATCTCAAAAAGAAGTACGGAGAAAAAGTTGCTTTTGTCGGCGATGGAATAAACGACGCTCCGGTTATAGCGAGGGCAGATGTCGGCATCGCTATGGGGGCGATGGGGAGTGATGCGGCTATCGAAATCGCGGATATCGTGGTAATGGACGACAAACCGTCTAAAGTGTCAGAGAGCTTGAAACACTCAAAAAGAACTCAGAGAATTGTGTGGCAGAACATAACGTTTGCTCTGGCAGTCAAAGGAGTTTTCATCACCCTTGGATCCATGGGTCTTGCTACAATGTGGGAAGCCGTGTTTGCGGATGTCGGAGTAACTTTGATAGCGATTCTCAACTCTATGAGGCTACTGAGGTAGATTAAAAATTTTAAAGGTACTTTCTCAAAAAAGAACGTTGATTGTCTCCTTCAAAAAGATTAATCTCTTCCTCCATGAGCTTCAGTCTCATCAAAGTTCGGTCGAATACTTATTCAAAGGTAAAACTCGCGATCTCTAACCGAAAAATTTATATATTTAACTTGCTAACACAAAGTTAGTAACCAAATAAAATTAATTGCCAGTGAGGGTAATGAAATATGAGGGTGGAAGAGCTGCTTGAATTGCTTGCGAACGAGAGTAGGAGAAGGATAATCGAGTTACTGTCAAGGAAGCCTTGCTATGTTTCAGAGATATCATACTCGCTCAGGATGGCTCCTAAAGTTGTGTTGGAGCATCTTGAAAAACTCGAAAAGGCTGGAATCGTGAAAAGCTTCGAAGAAGGAAGGAGGAGGTACTACTACATAGAAAAACCCCTCAGCCTTTCGATAACTATAACTCCTTACAGGTTCGTTACAAACGTTAGCGAAAATGCCCTTTCAGCTGAGGAGGTCTTCAAGGAAATAAGAGAGCTTTTCGAGAAAAAATCGATGACCGTCTCAGATTTCATAAGGAAAGCAAGCGAGATTGAAAGGAAAATAACCGCCTTGCAGAGGTCTGTCAGCGAATTCATAGACAGAGTTATAGAAAGGGCACTCAGCGAGATCTCCCGAACAATTGAGAGCGAAATGGAGAGGATGGTGGCACTCGAACTTTTAATGGGTGAGGAGAGAGCGGAGAATATAGCCGAAAAAACCGGTTTGCCGTATTCGATGGTTGCGAAAATCCTTGAAGAATTCGAAAAGAGGGGATTGGTTGAAAGGAGATTTGAGGATGGAAAAGCCGTCTATAAGTTAAGGATGGAGGTGGTATGATGGCTAAAAAGGAAGCTGTATTGAGGGTTGCTGAAGCTTATTATAGGGATGTTGGAAGAAGCATCGCAAGGGTAGATCCGGAGGTTATGCAGGAACTTGGACTGCAGAGCGGAGACATAATCGAAATCGAAGGAAAAAGCAAGGTTCCAGCTATTGTGTGGCCCGGATATCCTGAAGACAGAGGAAAGAGAATAATAAGAATCGACGGTAACCTGAGGAGCAACGCTGGAGTTGGCATTGACGATAAAGTAAAAATAAGGAAAGTTGAGGCAAAAGTGGCTGAGAGAGTCGTCCTTGCTCCGACTGAGCCGATTAGAATCATGGGTGGAGAAGCTTACCTTAGAAGACTGCTCGAGGGAAGACCAATAATAAGAGGACAGAAAATCAGAGTTGAAGCTTTCGGACACACGTTAACCTTTGTAGTGGTTTCAACTAAGCCAGCTGGAGTGGTAATAGTTACTCCTACAACGGACTTCGAAATTAAAGAGAAGCCTGTGGAGGAGATAAAGAGAAGCGTCCCCTCAGTGACTTATGAAGACATCGGTGGTTTGAAGAGGGAACTTAGGCTCGTTAGGGAGATGATAGAACTCCCTCTGAAACATCCAGAGCTGTTCGAGAGGCTCGGAATAGAGCCGCCGAAGGGGGTTCTTCTCTACGGTCCGCCGGGAACTGGTAAAACGCTGATAGCTAAGGCTGTGGCTAATGAAGTAAACGCTCACTTTATCTCGATAAGCGGTCCGGAGATCATGAGCAAGTATTACGGAGAGAGCGAACAGAGGCTTAGAGAGATTTTCGAAGAGGCGAGGGAGAACGCTCCGAGTATAATATTCATAGACGAACTCGACAGCATAGCTCCTAAGAGGGAAGAGGTGACTGGAGAAGTTGAGAGGAGAGTCGTCGCTCAGCTTCTAACACTAATGGACGGTTTAGAGGCGAGGGGGCAAGTTATAGTCATTGGAGCAACGAACAGACCTGATGCTATCGATCCAGCTTTAAGAAGACCGGGAAGATTCGATAGAGAAATAGAGATCGGCGTTCCAGACAGACAGGGAAGGAAGGAAATTCTTCAGATTCACACGAGGGGTATGCCGATAGAACCCGACTTCAACAAAGACGATGTTCTCAAAGTTTTGAAGCAGCTCAGAGAAGAGAAGAGATTCGATGAGAAGGAATTAAACGAGTTAATCGAAAAGATAGAAAAAGCGAAGGAGGATGAGATAAAGAAGATCCTCGAAGAGAAGGAGAGCGTATTCAACGAAGTCAGAAACAGATTGATCGACTTAATGCTCGAAGAACTTGCAGATTTAACCGTCGGCTTCGTCGGAGCTGATTTGGCTGCTCTGGCTAAGGAAGCGGCGATGCACGCTTTGAGGAAAAGAATAGAAAAAGGAGAAATTGACGTTGAGGCGGAGGAGATACCAGAGGAAGTTCTGGAGAACCTGAAAGTTACGAAGGAGGACTTCTTGGAAGCTTTGAAGAACATAGAGCCCTCAGCGATGAGGGAGGTTCTCGTGGAAGTTCCGAAAGTGACTTGGGAAGATGTCGGCGGACTGGAGCATGCGAAACAAGAGTTGAGGGAAGCAGTGGAGTGGCCGTTCAAGTATCCAGAGCTGTTCAAATCTGTAGGGATCAAACCGCCGAAGGGCATTCTCCTCTACGGTCCTCCGGGAACTGGTAAGACTCTGTTAGCTAAAGCTGTGGCTAACGAGAGTAACGCCAACTTCATAAGCGTCAAGGGTCCAGAGCTGCTGAGCAAGTGGGTTGGAGAGAGCGAGAAGCACGTTAGGGAGATGTTCAGAAAAGCGAGGCAAGTAGCACCTTGCGTTCTCTTCTTCGATGAGATAGACAGCTTGGCACCAAGGAGAGGTAGCGGTGGAGATACTCACGTAACCGAGAGGGTAGTCAGTCAGCTTCTCACGGAGCTGGACGGTTTAGAGGAATTGAAGGATGTGGTGGTAATTGCCGCAACTAACAGACCGGATATGATCGATCCAGCCTTACTCAGACCGGGAAGACTTGAGAGACACATATACATTCCTCCTCCGGATGAAAAAGCGCGGCTTGAGATATTCAAGATACACACGAGGGGAATGCCCCTTGACGAGGATGTAAGTCTCGAAGAACTCGCCAAGAGAACCGAAGGCTACAGCGGAGCCGACATAGAAGCCGTTTGCAGAGAAGCAGGAATGCTTGCGATAAGAGAAGCTATAGCAAAGGCTAAGAGCGAAGAAGATGTTAAAGAGGTTGCAAGGAAAATAAAAGTTTCGAAGAGACACTTTGAGGAAGCTTTGAGAAAGATCAAACCGAGTCTGACGAAAGAGGATATTGAGAAGTACGAGAAGATAGTTAAAGATTTCCAGAAAATGTACGTGTGAGGTGGTGAGATATGAGGAGAAGGAGAAGGTGGGATTGGTTTGATGAATTTTTCGAGGAATTTTTCGGTAGAGAGTTTGAGATGTTCGATGAGATATTCGAGAGAATGATGAGGGACTTCGAGGAAATAATAAGAAAAGCAGAAAGCGGCGAAATAAAGCCGATTGTCAGAGGATTCAGCATCAGGATTGGACCCGACGGAAAGCCAGAGATAAGAGAGTTCGGAACGAAGCCAATGATAAAGGAGACCGGAGTCGAAGAAAGAAAGCCGCTTGTTGATGTAATAGAGACTGACGACGAAGTGCAAGTAATTGCAGAAATGCCCGGAGTTAGCAAGGAGGACATAGAAGTTAATGCAAGCGAAACCAAGCTTGAGATAAAAGCGGAAGGTGAGAACAGAAGGTACTACGAAGTGGTTGACTTACCGGCTGAGGTAGACCCAGAATCTGCCAAGGCAAGGTACAACAACGGTGTCCTTGAGGTTATTTTGAAGAAGAAGTATCCTAAGAAGGAGGAGAAGAAGAGGATCAAAATAGATTAGCCACCACAGGAGTTAAGTAAGTCTCAACGAGTGCAGCCGTGAAAAAAGCCGGAAGCAAGTACTTCCAGAACTTTACTATTTTTTCGTGAAAAACCCTTGAGAGATTTACCTCTTCGTTTCTTATTTTTTTCAGAACGGCAATTCCGATCTCCATTCCGTAGGCTGCAGATATTATCATCGCTGGAATTTCTATGATTCCGTGGGGGAGAATCATCATCAAGGTCTTTACCAAGCCAATTTCGGCTCCTTTTACCCCCACAACTATGCCCAAAATAAATCCGTTGGTTAGAACGAAGAAGAGGGGAGGAATTAAAAGCACTCCGAGTAATACTGCCAAAAACGCTTTTATCGAGTTGTTGAGAAAAATCACCAAGAAAACTAAGTAGTGGGGAAGATCCACGACGAAATTAAATTGAGAGAACAGGGTATCTACTACTTCTTTTGCAGAGTCTGGATTTTCGATCGAAAAACTGTACGAGGCGAGGGTTGTAAGGATAAACAGCAGAGCGAGGGCGAGCTTTATCATGTCAGACACCGAAGGTCATTCTTAACGCATTCCTAACTCCGGGAGCTAAACCGAGCACCATTATTACGAACTTTATAAATCCTTTTAAATTTTCCTCTTCCTCGGCTTTGTCCAGATACAGCAGAATTAAAAGGAAAATTACGAACTTCAAGGGAATCATGATCCACGGACCGGTTAAAGAAATTAAAAATCTCGGTAAAACGTGAAGTTCCCAGTATCCGAGAAATTGCAAACCCATAAAGCTCGCTGATCCGTCAAGCATTTGCGAGAAAAAGGCTATTCTGCTTTCGTCATTTTTGCTCAGTGCAGAGAAAATGAGAGTGAAGACTAAAGCGAGGGAAATTGAAGCTGGAAAGACCCACCAGTTTTCAATCTGAAGGTTGGAAAGGAGGATAAGAAGGGGGATTGCCGCCAGTATTAAGCCCGTATAAAGGTAAATTTTCAGGTTCCTCATTTTCAAAGCGATTAGAAGCGTAGGAAAGGTTAGAGAGAAGACGAGAATGTAGATCATCGGAGTCATGAATATGTAAGAGATAGGAGGTTGAAGAAAACCAGCGTCTTCAACAACTCTAACGGAGGAGCCAAAGAAGATAAACGGGATCGTGTAAAGCATGAATTTTTTATCGAAAAATAGTCTTTTGCTGAGATATCTGTATATCAGCCAAGCAGCCACAAGAAGTATCGCAGCCCACGTTAGCGTGTTGACGATGTTGTAACCCTGTTTGTAAACAATTGAGTCGATGTAGTATTTCTTTACAAACTCCCAGAGAGACATTGATTAAGCGAGAGATTAGCTGTATAAAAAGATTTGCCGCCTAAATGCTTTTCCAAATCTCGGTCTCCTTACAAACTCTGAGCCATTCACATTCGGAGCAAACTTCTCTCCTCCAAGTTTTCATGGCGCTCTTCAGCCTTTCCCTTATCTCCTTCCAGCTAACCTCTTCACCTTCATTAACTTCAAGGAGCGATAGAGCGAGTTCATCTATCCTCCTTATGTAGTCCTCCCCGTATGCTTTACATTCATTTTCCCAGCTCGGACAGGCTTCACAGACGTCGTCTCCGCCAGAAACAACGACTACCTTTTCAGAAGACACGGCTTCTTTCACAGCCTCAACGAATTCCTTACTGTAACCCTCCCCTTTAAAAAAGTTCAAGCAAATTAAATGATGCCCTCTCAGCTTGGTCATTTCGCCCTCACCTCCGTCGTTATTTTTAAACCTTCAGCGGAGCACACTTTTATCTCATAATTTTCTCCTTCATACCAGTTAAACTCCAGTGAAATGTGCTTTACTTCCTTCGGAGCAATTTTAGTTCTCTCTTTAACAATTACTGGCTTTCCGTTTATGTAAATTGTGTCTATCGTAACGTTTCTGGAGCTAAGGTTTCTAACGCTGATTATTAACTCTTTTTTTCCGTTTTTTGCGAAGTGAACGTTCTCCACCTCAATTTTTTCCGCATCCTCCTGCTGACTTTGAACGGATCTTGAGCCGAAGTAAAAACCGAGAATCATCGTCATAGCTGTTAGATAAGCAGTAACTACTTTTTCCGTGTAAATTGAGAAAATTACGCTCATTATGAGCAAAACGTGGAAGCCGGCTACAAAAGCCCCCGCTATTGCTCTCCTAATCTCCCCTCTGCTTAAACTCCTGTTGTTGAGATATCCGGCGAGAGCAAAAAGTCCAAAGACCGTTAGAACGGCAGTGAGCGTTATCGTTAAAATAGGTAGCCAGTTGCTTATGAGGACGTTTTCGCTTGTAGTATCTCTCGTTTTGTACACGACGAATGCTACCGAAACGAAGACGAGAATCAAAGCGGTGAGGAGTTTCGTACTATCTTTCATCACTTACACCTCTGAAATTTCTTGTTTAAAAATCAGATAAATGTTTTTTCGTAAAAAGTTTGATATGCAAGATGAGCGTTGCTGACGAACTTTCAGTAACTTTCACTTCACACGAAGCACGACGAAAATGTAATAAACTTTTGTGAAAAACTAACTTTCATGGCGGAGGAGGAAAAGAAGAAGATGTACTACTACGGGGAGGAAGAAAAAGCCGAGAAAAAGAAGCTTTACTATTACGGAGAGGAGGAGAAGGCAAAGAAGGAATGAAGAGTTATTTTCTAAGAAATTCTGGAATCGCCCGTTCATCGTACCTCGGATCGAACTTTCTGTCTTCCTCGCTTAGCGGAATGCACACTCTTGAGACCAATCCATTTAACGAGTAGGGAAGCCTTATGAGTCTCATCTCTCCGTTCGTTACCCACTCGTCTATGCCGTAGGAAGAATACATCTTAGCGAGCTCTTCTCTCTCTTTTTTACTCATTCTCGTGGCTTTTTCATCGATTACGTGAACGTGGAATCCCCTTCCAGAATAGACCATCCTAACTTCCCTGAACTCCTCTTTCATATCCTCGTAGATTCTCCAAGCGTACTTTCTTGCTCTTTTGAATTCTATCATGCAGAAACTCAAGCCTTGGTGTCTTTCCATCTTTTCTTTTACTGTTCCGTGGTAGGGGCAGGGAATGTTCTCTGGATCGACATCAAAAGCCAATTCTTGCCCGAGGAAGTTTTCGCAGTTCCAGCAGTCTTTGTAAGCTTTGGGGCAGTTTACGCACTTCTTTAAATCTTTGTAAACGTTTCTGTCATAGTAAACTCCCTCTGGAAGATATTGGAGAACGTATTCGAGCACATCCTTCAGTCCAGAATGCTCATCTATTATCAAAGCCTTCTTCTTTACTCTCTCGTATTCGGGGGGATATATGTCCGTGTGTCTTCCCACTATGACTGCAAAAGCCGTGTTCATTATGTCTCTCCAATTAAGCCATTTCTCACAAAGTTCAAGATCGAATTCATTTTTGTAGAATTTTTCTCTTTCTTCAAGCAGGGAAGGACGCATTCCTCTGGGAAAGTTGTACCTCCTCACGGCAAAGCTTCTGAAATAATAAAGATAAAAATGTTCGGGTAAAGTTTAAAAGACAAATTATCACTTCGAATCTCATGCGTTATTTGAAGGAGAGAGTTTTTGTAGCTTTAGCTGTTTTCACAACCATTCCTTGGTTAATATCGTTTTTTATCGGGATTAAATACGTTCCCCACGTTGAAGCGTTTGTAGCCGGGATTGCTGTAGTTGGAGCTGCTTTTCTCCTCTCATGGGCTGCTGAAACGGCTGAGATGGATGTGCCGAGGTCATTAAGCTTGGCGGTCGTAGCTTTGCTTGCAGTTCTTCCGGAGTACGCTGTGGACATGTACTTCGCTTGGATGGCTGGAAAAGTGGGAGGAGACTACATCCATTACGCAGCTGCTAACATGACTGGAGCCAACAGACTCCTTCTTGGCGTTGGTTGGAGTTTGGTTGCTTTCGTTGCGATGCTCAAAATGAGGAGGAAAGAGATAAGTTTAGATGAGGGAATAAGACTCGAATTCTTCATTCTCCTTGTGGCATCCCTTTACTGCTTTCTAATCCCCCTAAGAGGAAAGATTCTCCTCATAGACTCCGTCGTTTTAATATTTCTTTACGCCCTCTACGTTAAGCTTGCTTTAAAAGCTCCGAGGGAAGAATTTGAACCTGCTGGAGTTCCAGCTTATTTCTGCAATCTTCCAACGAGAAAAAGAAGGGTTTCAGTAGTAATTCTAATGCTCTATGCTGCCTTGATAATTTTCATAAGCGTGGAAGCTTTTGCGGAGGGATTGATAAAAACTGCTGAAAACTTTGGCATAGATGAGTTTCTGATGGTTCAGTGGATAGCCCCTCTTGCAAGCGAGTCTCCAGAGTTCATCGTGGCTATGTACCTCGTTAGAAAGCTCAGAGTTACGGCGGGAATCAACGCTCTCGTGTCTTCGAAGGTTAACCAGTGGACACTTCTCATCGGCTGTCTCGTTATTGTTTACAGCATAGCCTTAGCATATCCTTCCGATTTGCCACTCGACGCAAGACAGAGAGAAGAAGTCCTTCTCACGGCAGCCCAATCCCTACTTGGAGTTGCAATTATAATCGATCTCAGACTTAGTTTCTACGAAGCCGCTCTTCTTCTCTTCCTCTTCCTTCTTCAGTTCGTTTATCAGGGCGTCGAGATGAGGTTATTTCTGAGCTTTTTGTACCTTGCTATTGCGGTTCCGATAATCCTGAGGAATTTAAAAGAGGTGAAGAAGTCCTACGAATTCGTCAGAACCTTAGCGAGGCGTTAGCGGCTATGAATTCATTCACGAGCTTAGCTGCTAATGTTTGGGTAATCTTGTTTGAGTCGGGAATAACCTCTACAACATCAAAACCAATGACTCTGTCGGAAACTTCGTCTATTATTTTTAAAGCGTCCATTGGCTTTAAACCGAAGGGTTCTGGAGTGGAAACTCCGGGGGCGTAAGCTGGATCGAAAACGTCAACGTCGATGGAGAGATAAATTGAATCGTAAGCTTCGAGAATCTCAAGAACTTCTTCAACTCCGTACTCCATGATTTCCCATGAGTAGAAAACTTCTATCCCGTTCTCTTCCGCGAATTCCCTCTCCTCTTTGGTTCCACTCCTAACTCCAACCTGCACGATTTCTCCGGCGAGTTCGTAAATTCTCCTCGAAGTGCAAGCGTGGTTGAAGGGGTTGGAATCGAAGCCATCTCTTAAGTCGAAGTGGGCATCTAAAACGACGTAGCAGAAGTCTTTTAGGTTTCTCGCCACCATGTAGCTAATGGTGTGCTCCCCTCCCAACGCAATGGGAATTCCGCGAATATCTTCCATGAGCTTCGAGACTCTCTCTGAAATCTCTTCGAAGCTTCCGTCACAGTTAACGTTTCCGTAGTCTGCTATTTTAGCAAAATCCAGCTGAAACTCGAAAAAGAGGGAATAACTTTCGAGATTCCAACTCGCTTCTCTTATCGCATTCGGAGCAAACCTCGAACCCGGTTTAAAGGATTGCGTGGCATCGTAGGGC
>NZ_WANY01000042.1:0-6281 GCF_015521575.1 Ferroglobus sp. | reverse complement strand
CTATGAAGGCGGTCATAGATACCAATGTCCTCATCTACGACACTTTTGAAGACAGCATTTACCACTTGCAGGCAAGAAAGCTACTCGATGAGCTTGAGCAGTGGTACATTCCGGTAATAGTCATCCACGAGTACGTATGGGCGTTGAAATCACTTAAAATTTCCTCCGAAGATGTCTTCTACAAGGTGGAGGAGATTCTAAATCACCACAAATCCAGGTTGCTCGAAAGCACAGAATACGACATTTTATCTGCACTTGATACCGTGGTTAAGGAAAACTTGAGTCTGTCAAGATACAACGATAAGGTGATTCTCTCAGCAGCAGTAAGAAACAGAATGAGCATTGCCACATTTGACGAAAAGCTGAGAAAACAGGCTCTCTCTTCTGGAATCGATGTTCTACCAGATAATTTGGTTCCTCCAACTCCCTAAAACCAGTTTTACTCCAACTTGTAAGGCAGGCCCGCTCTTGAATCTGAAGGAGGTGTAGAACTCGTTCTGAGAAAGCTTAATTTCGACGAGAGAGTGAGTGTAAAAAATTAATGTAAGTGGAATGCACACAGTTTACCATGGTCAAAACAATAACTGTAGCGGATTAAGGGAAACAGGAGCTTTTCAGAGGTCATAAAGAAGCTTTTAAAAGCGAGAAAGGGAAATTCGGACATTCTCGTAAAGATATTTGGTGTGCTAAGCGAGGAAGAAACTGAGGTGGCAAAGAAGAAAATCAAAGAAGTCGAGAAGGAGTTTGAAAGATAGCAGTCCTCGATACAAATGTAATAATCGAAATAGCCAGAGGAAACAGAGAAGTTTTGAATACAGTCTTGGTGGAGAACGATTACTTCTACATCACATCTATAATCGTTCGAAATAAAAGTTGGCGCGCCGAAAATAGTAGAACTAAACCTCATGAGTTCTTTGGAGTGTCTGAGCTTTGACAGAAAATCAGCTGATTTGGCAGCGGAACTCTACAGGATGCTGAAAAAGGATGGGAGAATGATTAGTTTGAAAGACTTGTATATCGGCGCAATCTGTCTCAGCAATAAAGAGAAGCTAATTACAATGGATTCAGACTTCGAGGTTTTGCGTGACTTCGGTCTTGAAGTCTCGATCATTAAACAGTAATCGGCTGTTTTTCGGGTAGTTACGGAAATTATATACCACAATTTTAGTCAAAGCTTTGTCTTTTTCGGCTAATCTGAAAAACCATTTAAATTTTCATTCAAGCTGGAGACAATCCATCTCAAATCACGTAGCTTATCGAATTCAGCTTTAAACTCTTTTAAAAACTCTTTTAAATCTTTCCGTGTGGAGTTGTTATTGATTCTCCGACCCTCTACTACTTTGCTGAACGTCCACAGCTTTGCTCGTTCAAAATTTTCGATTAATCGGATTTTATTGGCTCGCCGAAGCTGTTTAGGAAGACTTCCTCCTTGGAAAAGGGATGCGCCATCAAAACCCCACCACTGTTATATATTTCCTCGTTTCGGCTTAATGTGGGTGTTCGAAATGCCGTTGCTGAGGGAAGAAGACAGAGAATACCTCAGAAAGGAGTTCGAGAAAATTTTAAAGGATAAAGTAAAGGTTCTCGGATTTGTTAAGGGCGAGGACTGCAAGTACTGTAAGGAAACTAAGGAACTGCTTGAAGAAGTAGCATCCCTCTCCGACAAAATCGAACTCGTTTTTCCCGAAAGTGGGGAAGAGTACGGAATAGAAGAAGTTCCTGTTGTGGTCGTTCAGGACGAAGAAGGAGAGCTTGGAACGAGAGTGAGGTTCCTCGGGATTCCTTCGGGATACGAATTCACAAGCTTGGTGAAGGACATAATGTATGTTTCAACAAAAACCCTTGAAATATCCGAGTCAACGATTGAAGAGCTGCAGAGTATTGAGAATGAAATTCTGATTGAAGTTTACGTAACTCCAAGCTGTCCTTACTGTCCGAGAGCGGTTTTACTTGCCCATCAATTTGCGATGGTTAGCGAGAAAATAACCGGGGTTATGGTTGAATCCTACGAGTTTCCGGCAAAGGCTGATGAGTGGAACGTCATGAGCGTTCCTCATACTGTGGTGAAGAATATAGAGAAAGGGAGTGTTGGGGAGTTCATAGGAGCCTATCCGGAAAGCTACTTGCTTAAAGTCGTCAAGGACGTTGATGCTGGAAAGGACGTTAAGCTCAGCTGAAAGAGTAAACTTCTTTCATTTTCTCAGTTTTTACTAAATATTTCTCTTCATCCATAGCTATTATCCTCGCAGCATGTTCCGCCAAAGCTTTGTAAAATTCGCAGTAGTAGGACTTGTTAAACATGCTTCCACTCTCCGAATATATCTCAGCCGGACAGGGTGAGCCGCAGAGATGCTTAGCCCAGCAGTCAGCGCATTCTGGAATTTTCTCAACGATTCTTTCAATCATCTCTGGAAACGGGTTTTTTGGATCAATTTTCTCAACATTCTTTCTAAATTCGTTAAATCCGAGAAATTCTCCGCAAGGATAAACTCCGTCAGGAGCGAGACAGACGAAGAGTCTACCTCCCCCGCACGGTGAGATGTCGCACTGCAGAACCCTCGAAGTTGGTGCGATAAATCCAAGGACGACGTTTGCGAAATCACCTATCACTATTCTCCTCCCCTCCTTCGTAAGCTCTATGGACCTTTCAACGGCTTTAATATACTCTTCGGCGAGCTTAATCGGATTCTCTCTTAGTTCTCTCGCTTTTTCCGTCGTTCCTCTCACGGGATTCATGAGGGCTACGCTAACGTAATCCGAGAGGAATTCAACCATTTCCGCAAGATACGGAGCGTTAATTTTTGTAATCGTAGTAATAGCAATTCTCGAGCAATCGTAATCTGATAGGATTTTTAGAGCTGCTACAGCTTTTTCAAAGTGTCCTTTTCCTCTCAAAACGTCGTTAACCTCCTTTTTCGGTGCGTCTAAGGATACGCCAACGTTAAATTCGTTTTCAGCAAAGAAATTTAGATCCCTTTCAGTAACATCAATGCAGTTCGTTTGAATTCCGAATTCCAAATCGAAGGTTTCAGCCACCTCGAAAATAATCTCTCTCGCTAAGATCGGCTCGGCTCCGTGGAAAATGACGTTCTCAACGTTGTTGAATTTTTCGAGAGCCTCCTCTATCTGCTTAATGCTTAGAACGCTCTTTTTCTTCCTTCTGCTTCTCGGAATGTAGCAGTAAGGACAGTTCGCATTGCAATCGTCGATTACGTTGAGGTAGAGCGTTCTCACGTCCACAGTAAACCTGAACTCGTTCAGCTTAGCGAGAAGCTCTTCAGCAACCTTTTCCCTCAAACTTTCAAAATCCTTTCCCTCTTCGTAGACAGCCCAGAAAAGGGAATCCGGATCTAAAACGAAGTTCTTTCCGTCGAATTTCCAGAACTTCATTTCATCACCTCAAAAATTAAAAGGGAGAGTTTTTGCTTACGACGTAGTGGGTTAGTCCTCCCTCCGCTTTGCACTCAAGTTTGTAGGACTTCATCGAGGATAAAATTAGTTGTAGAGTATTTTAGTGGAACGTTTTTATTACGTACGTATTACAACAAGGGATGCTTTCTAACCCTGCTCAGAATTGAGCCGTACTTCCCTAAGATTGAGTTAGCTACGATCTCAAGTTCGACTTCCCTCGTTCCTTCGTATATTTCGAGAACCCTCACGTCTCGGTACATCCTCGAAATTGTTGAAGAGACGAAACCATGCCCACCGAAAATCTGCAGAGCTTCTGTTACGACTTTTTGAGCGACTTTGGCTGTGTAGTACTTAGCCATAGCCGTCAATCCTGGGTCTGACTTGCGGTTTTTGTCGTAGTATAAGGCTGCTTGGTAAGCCAAAAGCCTTGCAGCCTCGATTTCAGTTCTCATCTTCGCAAGCTTTTCTCTCGTCACCTGAAAGTCAACGAGCTTTCTTTCGAAGAGTTCTCTATTTTTCGCATATTCTAAAGCGAGCTCAAAAGCCCCTTGGGCTATTCCTACAGCCTGAAAAGCAACGTGAATTCTCGTCACGTTGAAGAATTCCACGGCTTGGTAAAACCCCTTCTCCCTCTCACCAACTAAATTTTCTTTTGGAACTTTAACGTTTTTAAAGAAAACTTCAGCTGTGTCGCTCGCTCTAATTCCAAGTTTGTCCCTCATCTTTTTCGCTTCGAGCCCTTCAGCACCTCTTTCAACGATGAAAACGCTCAAACCGTGGTGTCTTTTCTCCCCTCTGTCAGTTCTTGCGAGAACGACGTAGAAATCTGCTATACTTCCGTTTGTAATGAATATCTTGTTTCCGTTTATGACGAAGTAGCTGTTTTCCTCTCTGGCGGTCGTTTTTATTCCAGCCAAATCGCTTCCCGATTGGGGCTCTGTGAAACATGCGCAGCTTATTGCTTCACCCTTAGCTAAAGGGGGTAGGTACTTCTCCTTCTGATCTTCTCTTCCGAAGAGAAGTATCATTTCCGAGCCGAAGGTTGATGATAGAATCAAACCCAATCCGGCATCTACCCTCCAGAATTCTTCAACTGCCAAGCAGTATTCCGTAATTCCGTATCCAGCTCCACCGTACTCTTCGGGAAAGAACAACCCGATAAATCCGAGCTTCGCAGCTTTCTTCCAGAGCTCGAAGGGAAACTCTTCTCTTTTATCGTACTCCTCAGCATACTTCGGAAACTCCTTCTCGGCAAATTCCCTCGCAGCCTCTTTTATCTCCTTCTGCTCTTCTGTAAGTATTTCCTCAGCCAGCATTTTTCCACTCCCTTTCCCTCAAAATTCTCCTCAATATTTTCCCTACTGGTGATTTGGGAAGCTCGTCAACGAACTCAACTTTTTTAGGGACTTTAAACGGAGCGAGCTTTCTTTTGCAATGTTCCATTATCTCTTCAGCGGAAACCTTCCCTTTAAATTCCTCCTTCAAAACGATAAATGCTTTCGGAACTTCTCCCTTGATTTCATCTGGAGAGGAAACGACGGCGCATTCCAAAACTGCTGGATGTTCGTAAATAACGTTTTCAACCTCATCGGGCCAGACTTTGTAACCGGCGACGTTGATCAAGTCCTTCACCCTGTCCACGTAATAGAATAACCCGTTTTCGTCCATGTATCCCAAATCGCCGGTGCGAAGCCAACCGTCTTTTAAAGCCTCTTCGGTCTCTTTAGGCTTGTTCCAGTAGCCTTTCATGATTTGCGGACCCTTTGCTACGAGTTCTCCAACCTCTCCCGGTGGTAGCTCTCTCCCCGTGTCGAGGTCAACCACCTTGACTACCGTGTCTGGCATTGGAACTCCTATCAAGTGATCTCCGCTCATTCCGAGTGGTGTGCATGTTAGACAGGGTGAAGCTTCCGTCAGCCCCCAAGCTTCTATGATTTCCGCTTTAGTAACCTCCTTCCACCTCCTTCTAACCTCCGGCGGAAGAGGTGCTGCAGCGCTGAAGCATGTCCTCATCTTTGAGAAATCGGCATTCCTTATTTCTGGATGGTTGAGCAAAGCTATGTAAATTGTCGGTACTCCGTAGAATATCGTCGGCTTGTACTTGTTCACGTTTTCAATAACATCCTTTGGCTCGAACCTCTCCATAAGAACGATCGTTCCGGCTGTATAAATCATCGTGTTCATGCACCAGTTCATTCCGTAGATGTGGGAGAGGGGGAGAAAGATTATCGAAACTTCCTTTCCCTCTTCGAACTCGAACCACAGCGCCTCCATTACTTGAATCACAAGGAGGTTATAGTGTGTGAGCATTGCTCCCTTTGGTTTGCCTGTAGTCCCTCCAGTGTACTGCAAAACGGCTAAGTCCTCCTTTGGGTTTATTTTTACTCCCGGATCCTCTGCTGGCTGATCTTTGAGCAGCTCTGAAAACTTCCCGGAAGTAAAGCCGTTGAGGGCCTCGGATCTGCTCGTGGATATGATCTCTTCCACTTCCGTACTTTCTCTAACGTTTTCAACTACTTCCCTCATATCGTCGAGAGTTACAACAACCTTTGCTTGAGAGTCGGAAAGAATGTACTGTACTTCTTTCTCCTTGTACAAAGCGTTACAAGCCACAACGACTCCTCCAGCTGCTAACGCTCCGTAGTAAGCTATGACGAATTGAGGAAGATTCGGAAGGTACAAAGCCACTCTGTCACCTTTTTTAATTCCGAACGAAAGCAGAAAATTTGCGAATTTATTCGAAAGCTCAAGAAGCTTTTCGTAAGTGTAAGGGATGTCTTTGTAAACAACGGCGTAATTTTCTGGGAACTTTTTAGCTGAAATCTTTAGATTCTCGAAGAGGTTTCTCTCCGGATACTCAAGGCTTTTCG
>NZ_WANY01000041.1:0-10491 GCF_015521575.1 Ferroglobus sp. | reverse complement strand
CATCATGATTGTAATTATCTAAATTAGTGGTATATATGCTTTGTGCTCACACGATCAAGAGACTATTATATATAAGTGAAATCGTATAGCACCAACTGTAAAATTAGCAGCATCATTAATAATTAAAAATAGACCGCAAGTCAAATCTAACAAAATCGTCTCGCATTGGTTTTCGAATCTGCTGAAATTCACTCCAAAAAAGAAAGATGTGAAACTTTCTCGACTATCAGCTCGTAAACAACTTTGCCAAACTAAACACATTAAATTCTCTTTTTAGGTTCCAAGTACTCCTTCGGGGCGCTTTCGATTGGTTCAAGGTATTTCCTCAGAACCTTCGGTATTTCGACTCTCCCATCCTCAAGCTGGTAGTTTTCTATTATCGCCGTTATGGCTCTTGTTGTAGCTATAGCAGTGGAATTGAGAGTGTGGACGAAGCCTTTAGAGGGCATCCCCCTCTTTTCCGCATACCTTATATTCAGTCTGTAGCTCTGCCAGTCCGTGCAGTTTGAACAGGAAACCATTTCTCTGTACTTCCCCTGAGCCGGCATCCATGCTTCGAGATCGTATTTTTTAGCTGCAACAATACCGAGATCTCCCGTGCAAATGTTCACGATTCTGTACGGGATTCCCAAACCTTGCCAGAGTTTTTCAGCGTTCTCAATAAGCTTTTCATGCCATTCCCAGCTCTCTTCCGGTAAACAAAAAACGAACTGCTCAACTTTATTGAACTGGTGAACTCGGAAGATGCCCTTAGTATCTTTCCCGTGAGCTCCGGCTTCTTTCCTAAAACACGGAGACACTCCAGCGTAGAGGAGGGGTAGCTCATCCTCTCCAAGCGTTTCGTTCATGTGCATGGCAGCCAGAGGATGCTCGGAAGTGGCAATTAGGTACAAATCTTCCCCTTCCAGTTTGTAAAGCACTTCTTCAAAGTCGCTGAAGGCTGTGACTCCCGCATACGCTTCGTGTCTCATCATGTAGGGAGGATTCACTATCCTAAACCCTTGCTTTGAGAGGAATTCGAGAGCGTACATCGTCAAAGCAAAGTCGAGCCAGACGAGATCTTCAAGGAGGTAATAAAATCTCGATCCAGCCACTTTTGCTGCTCTTTCCAAATCAGCCCACCCAAAAATTTCCACGGCATCAGCATGTCCAACAACCGGCTTATCGATTACCTCGTACTCTACTTCTCCATTAGTCTGCCTTAGAAACTGTTCCAAATGTTCCTTGTAAACTTTCGGCTTTCCCCAGAACCTTATCGGAACGTTATCGTTCTCATCCTCTCCTATAGGAACGGATTCATGAACTATGTTCGGAATTGAAAGCAAAATTCCCTTCAGCTCATCCTCAAGTTTCTTTAATTCTTCCTCCCCTCTCTTCACTTTTTCCGAGATTTCTTTTGCCTTTTTTATCAATTCCTCGTTTCTTTCACTTTTTAACCTTCTTGAGAGTTCGTTTCTCTCCCTTCTTAGCTGATCAAGTTCGTATAGCTTTTTTCTCCAGATTTTATCCAGTTCTATTGCTTTGTAAACGATTTCAACGTCTTCTCCTCTCCTCCTTTGGGATTCCACAAGTACCTCCGGGTTTTCTCTTAAAGCTTTCAGTATGCTCCACATCGCTAATCCTCCACGAAGTTTGATTGAAGTATCACACTGGCATTTTTCCTCTCTACCTTTATAATTTGTGGAATGTACTTCTCCTTAATTAAGTAACCATCTTCCTTTTTCTCCCCAAGCTTCATTAGCATTAGGTTTACAGCAGTTTCGAATTCGATAGCATCCTTTTCTGAATCGAAAGCAATCTTCCAGCTCCAACCGGTATCGTTCAAGTAGTAGGAATCTCCGTTCCACCCTTCGGCAGCTATTTTTGCTGACGAGTCGAGCACGTGTGCCGCTAAAAAGACGAAAACGAAAGCCTCTCCCAATCTATCACCTTCCATTTTCATAAAGCTCTCGTTGTTGAAGTACTTCTCGGGATGCATGACCTGCTCCATGGTTTTTGGCGGATTTTGGAGGAGGTAGATTGTGTCGCCAGTCCTGTTGTAAACCTCCAGAGCGAGATTGTAGCCATAAGCATAGTGGATCGAAGACAAGATGTAGTAAGCGTTGTCTTCATCGATTTCCATCAGACTTTCCCTCTCTAAGGGCTCCTTAGCTAAAATCTTCGAGATGAGTCTCGCGTCTCCTTCGATAGCTGCGGCTTTAGCCTTTTCCCCATCAAAAGTTCCGTCGGAGGATATATTGAACCTCTCCTGATACAAATGCTCAAGCTCGTGAAAAACCGTTCTCTTGAATTTCTCTTTGTTGAAATTTTCCTTTACAACGTAAATTTTCCCTTCCCAAACGAACGCTACAAAGCTCTTGAGATCGTGTTCTTTCGCTTTTTTGAAGGAATAGTTTGCTGGAAGGATCATCATCGCTTTGTAAAAAAGATCTTCGCTTTCGGCATAACTTCCCCAGTGCGTTAGAACGAAGTTTGTGTCAACTACCTTTAACTCTGGACTAAAGTTCGTTCCTCTGAACTCGTTAAATTCTTTCAGCGCTTCCTTATAGCTTTCGCTGATTTCATCAACGCAAGCGGAGATTATAACTGCGACGAAAAGAAAAACAATAGCTCTCTTCATAGAAGCTCCTTTTCGACCAAGCTTATGGCTTTGTCGATCTCCCTTTTGAGAGCTTCCGGAAGACCTTTTATTTCTATTTCCATAAATCCTCTAACTATAGCTGAAATCGCTTCGTCCCTCGACAACCCCCTCGACATCAAGTAAAATATCTCTTCTTCAGCTATTTTTCCTATCGCAGCCTCATGACTCAAATCCACGTCGGGGTGATTCGCTTCAAGAACAGGAATTGCTTCTATGCTCCCGTTTTCAGTTAGTATAAGTCCTCTGCACTCTAAATGCCCCTTCACACCACTCACGTTTCCTACAAGATGTCCTCTCGCCACTATTCTCCCACCTCTGCTTATCGTCCTCGAAACTATCTCGGCTTTTGAGTTTTCGGCATTTAACACAGCCCTACTTCCCACATCTATATTTGCTCCTTCTAATCCTACGATCACGCTGCTGAAAATAGCTTGAGAGTTTTTTCCGTTTAAATACGCCGTTGGATACATCTGAACGAGTTTAACTGGGTTCATGAGAATGTAGTTGCTAATAAAAGTTCCATTTTCCTCCACTATGGCAGCACTCCTTGGTCTAACTTCTATGTTGCTTTCCCAGCTGTGGATCATCGTAAAAGTCAGCTTAGCGTTCTTCTTCACGAAGAATTCGGAAATCCCTATGTGCAGCCCAGCCATAACTCCGGGGTGTGACGTGCAGCCGGAGATTATGTTTAATTCTGAGTTTTCCTCCGCTATGATTATATTGTGGACTCTCTGCTTGTGACCCTTCGTTCTCAAATAAAGGCAAGCTTCTACCGGAATCTCCACCTTAGCATTGGGAAGAGCTCGGATAAAATACCCATTGACGTCCTCAGAGTCGGCTTCTCTGGTAAATTCGTCCTGATCTTTTCTCACAGCCTTCCAGAAATAATCCTCAAGCCAGTCGTACTTTTCCAAAGCCGCTTTTATACTCATAACTTCCACGTCTTCGAAAAAGCTCTTACTTAGCTTGACTTCCTGATCCACTTGAACAAAAGTGGCGGATCTTTCCTTCGGATCTAACTCAATTCCTACACTTTCAAGCCTCTTTCTTACCTCCTCAGATTCAAATTCCCGTACTTCGTCAGGCATTTTTCAACACACCCCTCGTAGCCAAATTCCCTAACATCCTCAAGAATTTCGTAAGGATCGCCTATGCAAGCGATCCTACCTCGATAAAGTATAGCTCCGTAATCAGCATCCACGTAATCGAGAATGTGTCCAGTGTGAGTTATTATGATTCCGGCTTTTTCCCTCTTTTCCTTATCCCTCTCCAAAAGTTCTCTTATCGCTTTTCCAACAATTCCTATGTTCTCAAGATCCACACCGCTGTCAGGCTCGTCGAGCATGACAAAGTCGGGATTCATAACCAACAACTGCAAAAGCTCGCTCCTCTTCATTTCTCCTCCGGAGAATCCTCTATTTATCTCCCTTTCCAAGTGTTCTTCCATTTTCAGCTTTTTCGCGTATTCGTATATCTTCTCCTCCTCAGTTCCCCTTATTTCGGCTATTTTCTTAAGGAGATCTATCAGCTTAATTCCAGAAATTGCTGGAGGGGATTGGAAAGCTATGCCCAATCCGAGTTTTACCCTTTCGTCGGTTGGAACTCTTGTTATATCGTGCTTTTTGAATATTATCCTTCCCTCAGTGATTTTATACTTCGGATTCCCTATTATGGCGTTCATAAGAGTTGATTTCCCGCTCCCGTTTGGACCGAAGAGGGCGAGAGTTTCCCCTTCTCTAACGTAAAGAGAGACGTTCGTTAAAACTCGCTTAGTGTTAACATCCACAGACAGATTTACGAGCCTTAACATCTATCAACACTCCGCGGAAGAATATATAGAGGTTGTTCAGAATTCAAAGAAACTAACATCACCGTCTTCGAAAATTGCATAACTTCTCTTCCCGCTCAAATAACCGCAAACTTCTCCGGGGTTTACCACTGTAGCTTCATTCTCCTTCCTTTTTCCAGCTTTGTGGGTGTGCCCAACAACCACCAACTCGTACTTCTTGCTAAGCGCTCTAACTATCTCCTCGTTCGTACCGTGGTAAACCACTCCAGAGGGGAATTCAACGACATCTCCTATCTTCCAACCCCTTTCCAAAGCAATCTGAACGAGTTTTTCCCTATCCCCATCGTTGTTTCCGAAGGATATGTACATCTTCTCGAATTCAAAGGATCTAAGGCTGAAAGGAGATATGACGTCTCCGGCGTGAACTACAAAATCGAACCTCTCCTTTTTCACTTCCTCCTGCAGATCCCTTATCGCAGCCACGTTGTCGTGAGTGTCCGATATAAGCAAAATCCTCATGGAATTGAAGTGGTAGTTGTCGTTTAATTTATTTTCTGATTATTTCAGCTCCATCTTTCCTCCCGACTATTACCAAATCAACCATCTCCGAAGGGAAAACTCCGTGCTCGATGATTCCGGGGATTCTGAAATCTCTTTCTATTCTCCCGACATCTATTTTCTCCACCTCCACATCGGCTATGTAGTTTCCGTTATCAGAAATAACAGGTCCGAGCTTCTTCACGCTCATTCTGAGCTTGCAATTGTAACCAAGCTCCTTCAGTCTTTTCTCCACGAATCCGTAAGCGAAGGGGAGAATTTCAACTGGAATCGGCATATTCAAACTTTCAACGATCTTACTCTCATCGACTATTACGTAAAACTTCTTGGAAGCTTCGGCAACAATTTTCTCTCTCGTTAAAGCTCCCCCACCACCTTTGATCAGGTTGAGATTAGGATCAACCTGATCTGCCCCATCCACGCAAAGATCAGGCTCGGGATGTTCAAGGAGGGATGTTACTCTCAATCCGTTCTTTACAGCTATAATTTCAGTGTCGTAGGATGTGGGGATAACTTCAATTCTCAACCCCTCTTTTTTAACGAATTCCCCAAGCTTTTCGATGAATATCCTTACAGTGCTTCCGCTTCCGAGCCCGAGAACTATTCCGTTTTCGACAAATTCCAAAGCCTTTTCAGCTGCTTTCTCCTTCACCGTACCACCTCTCAAGGATTTTAAAGTCAATTCTGGCTGTAGAATCCAATGTAAGAGGGGTTATCGAAACGTAACCCTTCCTTATAGCCCATATATCCGTTCCCTCTTCAGCTTCCTTAACTTCCTTGCCGTCTATCCAATAATACTTCCTTCCCCTCGGATCGAACCTCACATCTATCCTCGTCTTGTACATTCTTCTGGCTAATCTGGTGAAAACAACCTTTCCGTTCCAGTTTTGGGGGACATTCACATTAAGCAAGTCTACTCCTTCCGGCAGACCTTTTCTCAGAACTCTCTCAGCGAGCGATCTTAAAATTTTCTTGGCGTTTTCGAAGTCGTACTCTTTAAAAACGAACTCAAATTTGTCCTTATCGTGAGCTTCAACGCTTATCGCAATAGCCTTACACCCCTGCGTTGCCGCTTCCAAAGCCGCTCCTATCGTGCCTGAAGTGGTTACCGCTTCAGTTGACAGATTTTCTCCAAGGTTTATCCCAGAAACAACCAAGTCCGGCAACTCACCTATGATTTCGTAAATCCCTATGATTACGGAATCTGTAGGCGTTCCATCCACAGCGTGAATCTTCATTCCGTTGAAGCTGACTTCTCCAACCCTAATCGGTTCCATTATCGAAATGCTCCTTCCAACTCCACTTTTCTGGGTTGCCGGAGCTACGACGAAAACCTCCCCTAACTCGGACAAAGCTTCGTAGCAAGCTTTCAGTCCGGAGGAGTAAAGTCCGTCATCGTTGGTTATTAGGATCTTTTTCATCGAGCTAATTTTTTCAGCTCTTCATGTAAACTTTGCCATAAAACTTATTGAGAACTTAGGAGAGATAAAATAGATGATAGTTGAATCGTACCTTTACGAGAAGCTCAACGGTAAGGTTAGATGTAAAACTTGCATGCACTACTGTGTTCTTTCCGAAGACAAGTGGGGAATCTGTAGAGTTAGAAAGAACGAAAACGGTAAGCTCATGGTTTACAATTACGGAATGGTTTCGTCGATAGCTGTAGACCCGATAGAGAAGAAGCCTTTCCACCATTTCATGCCGGGAAGCAGAGTTCTCTCTTTTGGTGGCGTTAGCTGTAACTTCCGCTGCTCTCACTGTCAGAATTACGAGATTAGTTTCGCTGATTTGACGTTCCCGTATTTAAGGGAGCTGACGCCAGAAGACGTTCTAAACATGCTGAAGGAGAGAGATGCTGATGGCGTTGCTTGGACGTACAACGAGCCGAGCATATGGCACGAATTTGCTTATGATGCCAACAAGCTCGTAAAAGAGGAAGGATATTACGCTACTTACGTAACAAACGGTTATTTGAGCTTTGAAGCCATTGACGAGATATCGAAGTATCTCGATGCGGCAAACGTTGACGTTAAAGCGTTCAACGAGGAATTTTACAGGAAAATCTGCAAAGCCAAGCTCGAAAAAGTTCTCGAAGCTGTGGAGTATCTGTACAAAAAAGGTGTGTTCATAGAAATCACGTATCTCGTCATTCCGGAGCTTAACGATAAAAGGGAGGAAATTAAAAGCTTTGCTGAGTGGGTGGCAGGGATAGATAGAAGAATCCCTGTGCACTTTTCAAGGTTCCATCCGGATTTTCAGATGCTGGATAAGAACCCTACTCCAATAAAAACCCTTGAGATGGCTGTAGAAGTTGCAAGAGAATACCTCGACTACGTTTACATAGGCAACGTTTGGGGGCATAAGTATGAGGACACTTTCTGCCCCAACTGCGGCTACTTGCTGATAGACCGACACGGCTTTTACATCGTGAAAAATAATTTAAAAGGTAACAGATGTCCGAACTGTGGAGAGAAGCAGAACTTCGTTCTGGAGGTGAAAAGGTGATTAAAACCCATAAGCTCGCTTCCAAAGAATGGGTTGGAGAGGCTGTAGAAGTAAAGGACGGATTTGCCAAGGTTAGATTGAAAACAAGGGAAGAGATGAAAGTGGACGAATATGGGTTGATTCATGGCGGATTCACTTTCGGAGCCGCTGATTTGGCAGCGATGCTTGCAGTTAATGAAGAAACGGTCGTTTTATACAAAGCAGAAGTTAAGTTCACCGCACCGGTTAAACTCGGGGAGGAAATAGTCGCCACAGCCAAAGTCGTGGAGGTTGACGGAAGAAAGAGAAAAGTTGAAGTGGAAGCTTGGACCGACAAAAAAGTTTTGGAAGGGGTTATGTACTGCTACGTTCCAGAAAAACACGTTTTAAGCTAATCCTCCAGTTTCTTTTTAATCTCCTGATAAATCCTCGCTTGGAGACCGTGGAACCTTGAGTACCCTTCAGCCAACCTCTGATCTATTGCCAGAGAATCGAAGGACGTTAACTCCTCTCTATACAAAGCGTAATCTGAATACCTCGCCACTGGGGTGCAGCTACCTTTGAACAACTTCACCTTCACCCACCCGGTAACTCTCTCCTGAGTTTTGTCGATGAATGCATTCAAAGCTTCAAACAGCGGTTCGTTTACAAGTCCGTGATAAACGAGCTCAGCCCACTCCTCTTCAACGAATTTTTTGAATTTCAGTTCCCTTCTCGTTAGCACAAGCTTTTCGAGATCTCTGTGGGCTGTTATTAAAATCGTAGCGGCAGGATGCTCGTAGTTTTCCCTCGCTTTGAGTCCGAGAACTCTGTCTTCCATCATGTCAACCCTTCCGACTCCATGAATTCCACCTATTTCATTAAGATGCTTTATCAGATCTACTCCGTCCATTCTTTCTCCGTTAACGGCTACCGGAATCCCTTTTTCAAACTCTATGGTGAGAATTTCCGGAACGTCGGGAGCTTCTTCTGGAGAGTTCGTCCACTCGTAAATATCCTCCGGAGGGATGTATGACGGATCTTCAAGCTTACCTCCTTCTATACTCCTGCTCCAAAGGTTTTCATCTATGCTCCAAGGCTTATCCTTGGTTACTGGAATATCTATTCCGTGCTTTTTCGCATACTCGATCTCCCATTCCCTCGTAAGATTGAGCTCCCTCATCGGAGCTACGACTTTAAATCCGTGCTGGAAGAAGATGTTGTCGAATCTAAGCTGATCGTTTCCCTTTCCAGTTGCTCCGTGAGCGACTGCTTCAGCGTTCTCTTTTTTAGCGATTTCAACGACCTTTTCGGCAATTATCGGTCTCGCTAAAGCCGTTCCAAGGACGTAACCTTCATACTCTCCGTTTGCTTTTATTAGCTGAAATAGGGCTTTTACGAAGTCTTCTTTGGCATCAACGGTGTAGTGCTTGTCAGCATATCTCCTCCCCCTTTCCTCAGCTTTTCTTAACTCTTCCTCCGGCTGTCCTATGTCCACGGTTACCGTCACGACTTCCTCAAATCCGTATTTTTCCTTAAGCAAAGGTATGCAGACCGTGGTGTCTAATCCGCCAGAGTAGCATAAAACTACCTTCGACATAGATGAAGTCTTCAGTAAGTTTTATTTAAAAAAGTTGTTACTTTCACGCTTAGAGCGTCAACTTTACGAATAACGAATGGCTTCTATTTTGGAGCGTAGATCGAGGCTAATATAACGTTGAAAATCGCGAAAGCAATGCTGAATTCAACTTTGAAGATTTGGGGGTGATTTAAAATTATGGCAAAGGTAATCGAAGCTGTGTATGAAAACGGTGTTTTTTAACCTCTTGAGAAAGTTGATTTGCCTGAAAAAACAAAGCTTAGAATTAGAATTGAAGCTGTAAAACCATCTGGTATACTGGACATTGTAAAGGAGTTCAGAAAGAGGATAAATTTAGATGAGATACAAGACGATCCACTTCAGGTTTTACTTGAAATGAGAGACAGATTATGATAGTCGTGGATACTCCGGGTTGGGTAGACTTATTCATACCAAAAAACAAGGTAAGAAGTGATCTGGTTGAAAAAGTTATTGAAGTTATTGAGGAGAAAGAGATGGAGATTTATGCACCCAAACTCTTTATTATTGAGTTCACAAGCATGATGTGGAAGTTGGTAGGGGACATGATACCTACGAACGTTTTTCGACAAGATTAATCTTCTGGATGAGGGAGTCATATTCGAAACGGCGAAAGATGTAGCCTTAAAATTTCATCCAAGAGCAGCGGACGCTTACTTCATCGCTACAGCAAAGCTTACGAACTCAATCCTGATAGCTAATGACAAGGTGATGGTAGAGAATGCTAAAAAGTATGGAATCGAAGCTTATTATTTGATCGAAGAGTTTGATAAAGCTATGAACGAAGTAAAAGAGTTACAACATTCTTAGCACAGACCAAACCTGATAGATTCCAAACAGCACAGTCGGAATTAAAGCGCAGACGAAAGCATTTCTTAGCTCGATTCCCCTCGCGTGTTTGATTGCGAAGCTCCATATAACTAAGCTCCATACAGTTACCGCTAAGCTTATGACCACATTTGAGTATATGAGTTCTCTTGGTATAATACTCGTTAAAACTTCACCCAGCAATTCTGGATTTGTCTGAAGTTCGAATATGCTTATCTCCGGCACTTCGGAGTTTGCAACATAGTATGCTGAAAGAGAGGCTGTTATTGCTGAGCCTATAAGTGAGGGTAGAAATCCGTACCCAACAAACTCGAATGTTCTTCTAAAAGAACCTTCACCACCGAAGAATGCAGATATGGCATGCATGAGCAGCGCAATTATGAACCACACTGCAAATACCCCAATAAACGATCCAATTACTCCGATGTACGCCCCAATGACGAAAAACTTCGCTATATCTTCTGGAAGAGCTTGGGACATTTTCGTTATCAGTAAGTATTGGTATAATGCAGCGATGGTTGCTAAGAGTGCTACGATAATCAGCGGATATCTCAGTTGAACGCTCTTGTATTTTAAGTCATCGAAGAACTCATT
>NZ_WANY01000040.1:0-2454 GCF_015521575.1 Ferroglobus sp. | reverse complement strand
GAGTATGTTTTGGTAATTCTGTAGATTTTTTATTTCATTAAATTCAGAAAGGTTATTACCAGCAAGAAAACCGATTAGATATAATATAAATGATATTGATATTAACATTATAGTTCTCATTCTATTCATGGGGTTCTATCCTCCTTAAACAAATACCAGTTGATATTGTAACCACTGTAATCATTGCAAAAGCTCCCACTAAATTGGCAGGTGTAAGTTTATACGGAGTTAAGAAATGGATGATTATCCCTAAGAGTATCCCCAATTTAAGTATTATCCATAATGCAACCAGCCCCAGTAAGATGTCACGATTTCGCTGATTCAGCTTTTTAGCAATTTTATATATCCTACATTCTGGAAAGAAGATTAGACATTTCATTGTATAACACCACTGCTAAATTATAAAAAAATTTTATAAATTATAGAGCTATTCCAAGACCAACAGCAAATGCTGTGCCACCAGTTGCAACGCCAAGCGCAATTAAGCCGAGATAAATACCTGCACCAACGCCTCCTGCCGCAAAACCATTCCAAGCTCCATTTACTACTGCTTGCTCCCAACTATTTGCATTCATGCCAGCCTGAATCCCACCAATAACGGCCCCGACTTTTCCCACACTTATTGGCACTACAGCCAACCCAACCATCGCCAAACACATCCCAACAGCCATCCACTTAATTACCTCTTCATTCCAATCCTTCACGGCGTACATCCCATCTACCCCCCAACTAAATCACGCCTACACACCACTCTCTTCTATATAAATTTTTCTTTTCCAAACATTTTAGACTATTCCAATAGTTTTGAACTCGTCCAAAAATATTGGACTTACTAAAATACTTTTTAGCTTGTCCCTTAGCGGTGGTAAAATCTCTCGATGAACTCATTTCAAAAATTACAGCTTGTAATGAGGATCTCTTATCCAAAGCTGCTTTGAGCAGCCACCTGACGATCTCTAAGAACATGAAGTTAACGAGATTGCTACTTTTCGATTGTAGGGTGTTACAAAATCTTCTAACAAGCTTCGAACGGATTCAAACGAACTGTTAAAAGGAAATCTGCAGTTAAACTTTTTTGTCTTTTCTTCAACTTGAGAAAACAGGTTTATTTATCGAATCTCCTACAAAAGTCTCGTGATTCAAATCGAGATTTTTCGAAGTTCAAAGATGCCAAAATTGCAACCACCAACTACCTCCAGCTTATTTGCAGATCTAAGCGCTTCTTTAAGGAGAGCGTAGGCATGGAATTGCCTCTTCCATCTGATTAGCAAAGATAAACCCGTAAGTTTCTCCGTCTCTTGCTAAAAAGACGATGATTGAGTTTTTGAGTTTAAGCTTCGCCTCGCATATCGCTGTCGTTAAAAATTTGTTAAAAAAACCGAATCTAAAGCAAGGGTTCGATGTCTTCGTCGAATAGCTCAATCGTCTTTTCTATTCTTTCCCTTTCAGCTACCTCCACTTCCTCCTTAGCTTCGGCTGCAAGCCTCTGCAACTCCTTCACTCTCGGAATGTCCGTAACGTTGGCAAGAACGACAAGAGCTGCTACATGCTTTGTTCTCCTTGTTGGATAGTCCCCAGCCCTAACCTCAACTCCGGCAATCTGCTCTTCGAGCCAAAGTTTCGCTTTCTCTAATCCTTTTCTGTCGAGATGCTCTGGAGGGCCAGCAACGAGCACCAAAGCTCTTTCCGCACTTCTTATGTTACATGGAATCGTCAATCTCCCGAGGGCAGCTTTTCTTACGAGCGTTGCTATTTTCATGGATTTCTCTCCTTCATCGACGATCTCCTTCTTTTTCCTGAGAAAACCGAGTAGTCCGCTCTTCTTCTCTTCAATAGCAAGAGTTGCATAACCTATTGATGAAATCCCTCCACCTCTTAGCGTGTTTATGACTTCAGAGCTGTCAACGACCATTTCTCCAACCAACCCTTCTTCAACTGGCTCGCCAGCTCTTGCCAAAACGGCTAATCTCTTCACGATCTCTTCATTTATCTTTTCGAAGCTCTCCCTTAAACTCAACCCCTCGAACTTCCAAGCTCCGTTGTCCACAAGAATCAGATTGTCCACGTACTTTAGAAGAGTGATCATGCTCCTCGCTGCATTTAATGAGTAAAGCTTTCCCTCTTCCTGAGCTGGAAGAACGCCGACCGCATAAACCGGCTCGGAGTACATTTCCGAAAGGTACTTCGCTAAAACCGGAGCTCCTCCGCTTCCAGTTCCACCTCCAAGTCCAGCAATTATCAGAAAGGCGTCGATCTCGTGAGTTCCTCTTTCGTCTATAGCATTCAAAATCGTCTCGACCTCCTCTTGCATTATCTTTGCCCCAAGCTTGTTGTCTGTACCAACTCCGTGCCCTTTCACAGTCGTTTGTCCAATCAGAATTCTGTCCTTCATCGGAATATGCTTCAAACCCATTAAGTCCGTCCTTGCGGTATTTACGGCGAGAGTCCTTAAGG
>NZ_WANY01000039.1:0-4662 GCF_015521575.1 Ferroglobus sp. | reverse complement strand
CTCAAATAAAGAGCAGTGTGGGTGAGAAATTCTGGGTAGCAAGGGAAAAGAAGGCTGAAAGAAAATCGCCGAGAATACTGTGAAATTATGGACCCCTACTTCAATTTGTCTGAGCTTGAAAAGAAACTTAGGAAAATCATAGAGGAGTATTACGCATTACGGTCTGTCGGTGGGAAGGTAATTTCCTTCCCTTCTGGTAAAGGGGGAGTGGGTAAAACTTCCATTGTTGTAAATCTCGCCGCCGCTTTGGCACTGAAAGGAAAAAAAGTTGCTATTGTTGACCTAAACCTCGCTTTACCGAACGTCTCACTGTTCATCGAAAACATGCCGGAAAAAACGGTAACACACTTTCTTTGTGGTGAGGCAAAGCTGAGCGAAACTTCAGCAAAATTGAGTGTCAAAAAAGCAGAAATCGACGTGTATCCGGCGGAATCCATTGTTGATTTGAAAAAGAAGATTAAAATTGAGAGAATCGGCGATCTTGCTTTGGAACTCAAGCCGATGTACGACTACATCCTTTTTGATCAATCTCCGGGACTGTCTAAATTTGCGGTATATCCAACCCTCGTCGCTGATGTCGTTTTTGTCGTGTCGGCAGATATAAAACCGGCTTATTTGGATGCGATTAAAGTTAGAGATGTTCTTGAAAGTAGCGATGTAAATTTCAACGGATTTGTGGTCAACATGGCTAAAAGGAAGAATTTAAAGTACTTCTACAACGAGAGGGTTTACGCAACGATCCCGTACGACTGGAGGTTGAAAAACGCATTTTCCTCCGGAAAAACAGTTTTTCAGCTTCGTTTCGGCTTTTTGTCTTCAAGCAGGAGAGCCTTTTCGAATTTTGCGAAAAGGTTAATCGAAGACTTCCCACCGGAGAGGGAATGATAGACAAATTTGAAGTTTTGAGGAAGTCCATACACTTTCTCGGACTCCTTTATATTCCCACTCTCTTTTATCTTGGAAAAGATTTTACAGGTGCTGTAGTCCTTGTGATGACAGCCTTTGCTTCTCTTTTGGAACTCGTGAGGGCTAAAAAGGAAATCTTTCCGAACTTCATCCTTAGAGAGTACGAAAAGAAGGGTGTCGCTGGCTACCTTTACAGCGGTTTGGCTTTCTCGATAATTACCCCCGTTTTTCCTCTAAAAGCTTGTGTAATTGCAGCAGTTTGCGCCTTTGCTGGAGATGGTGCGGCGGGAATTTTCAAAAAAGTGAACAGAAACTTCTCTTTTCCGGCATTTTTTGCATCTTCCTTCGCTTTAAGCTTGGCGCTCGGCTTGGAATGGCAGTACTCTTTAGCATCGATCATTATCTCAGCAATGTTCGATGGAAAGAAGTTCTTAAACGACAACTTCACGATTCCGATTTCGGCGGCGATTTCCTACTACATATTAACGACACTCAAATAAAAAAGAGCCGACGGAATTAAAGTGCTCCGGCCGGGATTTGAACCCGGGTCACGGGATCGAGAGTCCCGTATGATTGGCCGGGCTACACCACCGGAGCTCGTAGCTTCATTTTTCGATTCTGATTTATAACACTTTTGATGGAAAAGCTTTTCTTTGCGTAATTACAAAAATAAATCAGGTGAGTTGTATGGGTATCTACATTATTTTGTCGAGGTTGACCGACGAGGGAGCCGAAACTCTGAAAGAGAAGCCCGAGAGAGTTAAGGAGGTTAACGAAGAACTTGAAAAGATGGGTGTGAAGGTTCTTCAGCAGTACGTTGTCTTCGGGGAGTTCGATTTCGTCAACATAGTCGAAGCTCCGGATAACATCACCGTGATGAAGGCGATGGTTGAGCTGGCAAGCAGAGGTACTATAAGAACCGTTACGATGCCAGCAGTGCCGGTTGACGAGTTTCTGGAAGCTCTCAAAAAATAACTATTCAAGAACGAAGACGGAACAATTTAACCCGCCGTACATAACGCTCCTTTCTTCCTTTATTTCGAAAAATCTTGTGGCGTATTCTCTCGCTATTTTCTTCTCGGCTGTTATCATCACGAGCCTTCTTTCGAGGATTTTTGAGGCTGATTCAAAAAATTTTGAATACAAGTCTTCTATTATCCCTTTTCTTGCAATTCTGAGTCCGTAGGGAGGATTGGTGATTATGTAATCCACGCTTTCGAAATATTCGTCAAGCTTTCTTGCGTCTCCTTGAATGAACTTTATCGGAATCCCGACGTATTCGGCAATTTTCCTCGCACCTTCAACGTGTTTCCTAAACTTTTCGATCCCGTAGAGTTCGAGTTCGACATCTCTCTCTTCCCACTCTATTTCCGGGAACTGAAACAGCTTTTTGAAAGCGAAATCTTTTCTGAACTTACATGTCGGAATGTTCCTCGCCATAAGACCGGCTTCAATTAAAATTGTCCCGCTCCCGCACATTGGATCGAGTAAGCTGTACTCGTGACTCCATCCGGAAAGCCTGATGAGGGAAGAAGCGATGGTGGGGTTCAGAGGAGCTGGATGCTGGTAAATCCTGTAGTTTCTTTTATGCAGAGCCTCATCTCCTGTTGTGTCCACTCCGACAACGAAGTCGTCATCTACCAAATCGCATCTGATTATCACATCCGGCTCGTCCAAATTAACCCTCAGCCTAACCCCGAAATCTTCTTTGTATCTATCTATCACCGCCTGTCCCGCTTCCCTTGCTATATCCATGGATGTGAAGTCGTGCTCTCCGACTCTGTTGCTTCTTATTGCAAAACTCTGCTCCGGTTTGATGAAGGAGAAGTCTATCTGTTTCACAGCTTTATAAACATCTTCAAACCTTTCAACCTTAAATCTCCCAAGGAGAAGAACTATTCTTTCGGAACATCGAGAAAAGCAGTTCAATTTCGGGATGTCCTCTATTTTTGCCTCGAAGAAAACTCTCCCTTTCCCTCTCCTCTCCTCCTTTATTTTACAACCGAGTTCTTTTAGTTCCTCAGCCGCAACATCTTCAAAGCCGGGAGAGGTTGTGGAATAAAAAATCATTTTCTTCTAATTTCCTCCAAAACCTCCTTTGCCCTGTCGAGTCTAACCTTTCTTTCTTTCACAAGAATTTCAACAACTTTATCAATCTCCTCTCCGACAGCTCCGGCCATTATAGCCACGTTTCTCGCATGCAGCTCCATGTGTCCTCTCTGGATTCCCTCGGTAGCTAAAGCCCTTAAAGCGGCGAAGTTTTGAGCTAAACCAACGGCTGCAAGAATCCTTGCAAGTTCTTCAGCTGAATTAACCCCGAGTATTTTCAGGCAGATTTTCGCGAGGGGATTCACCTTCGTCGCCCCTCCAATAGTCCCCACAGCCATCGGCAACTCTATTGTCCCAACGAGATCGCCCTCTTCGTTAACTTCGTACCTCGTTAATGGCTTGTAGCCGTGGATGGCTGCATAGGCATGGGCTCCGGCTTCAACAGCCCTAAAATCGTTTCCAGTAGCTATAACCACCGCCGAAATTCCGTTCATAATCCCCTTGTTGTGGGTGGCACACCTAAACGGATCCGCCTCAGCAAAGGCGTAAGCCTGCATAATTCCCTCAACAACTTCCTCTCCTCCAATAACGTTTTTGTCGAAGATAGCTTTAGCTCTTGCAAGTCTGTAAACTGCTAAGTTCGAAATGATTCTCAGGTAGACTTTTCCACCCGTTATCCTCTCTATTAGCGGAGCCACCGCTTCAGCCATGGTATTTACGGCATTAGCTCCCATTGCATCCTTCACATCAACAAGCAAATGGACTATGAGCATCTCCCCAAGCTTGGTGTTTATAACTCTCGCTTCAACATCCTTACAACCACCACCGAGATTCACGAGAATCGGATCCTGCTCGTTAGCCTTCTCTATAATCTCCTCCTTATGCCTCAAGACTTCGAACCTTGCAGAATTTGGATCTTTAAGCTTCGTAACCTGAATTTGCCCTATCATTATGTTGCCCGAATAGTCGGTGAAAAACCCTCCTTTAGCCCTCGCCATCTTGGCAGCGTTGCTTGCAGCAGCAACGACGCTCGGCTCCTCTATAGCCATGGGAATCAAGTATTCCTTTCCGTCGATGAGGAAATTCGTAGCTATCCCCAAAGGCAATTCAAAAGTCCCTATGACATTTTCTATCATTCTGTCGGCTATATCGTTCGGTAAACCTTTTTCGAGGATAGCTTTAATCTCCTCCTCACTTAAATCAGCAAACTCGGCAACTTTTCTCAGCCTTTCCTCGATGCTTAGCTTGTAAAAATTGGGTATGCGTGAAGTTTTCATGGGGTGAAGTTGAATAAGAGTTATTTATTAAGCTTTCCTACGGAGGCTATGAATCTCAGGGATGCGATGAAGAAGGTGGATTACGAAGTCGTGGAAGATGAGATTAAACATGACGAGGTCGTCGATCTCTTAAAGAAGAGAAACCTTCTTGACAAACCTTGCCTGATAAATGTTGAAGGGAAGAAGGTTGCCACGAACTTCGTTTCGAGTAGGGAATTGGTGGCTACGTATTTGGGAGTTAAAAAGGAGGAACTCGTCAGAGTTCTTGCTGAAGTTGACGACGGAGAAATCTCTGTTTGCGAAGCGGAGTACTCCGAGTTGAGAGATTTGAACGATTTACCGATCATAAAATATTTTGAGGGTGATGGAGGAAGATACATAACAGCCGGAGTTGTTATTGCTTGCAAAGATCACGAGGACTTCAACACTT
>NZ_WANY01000038.1:0-2641 GCF_015521575.1 Ferroglobus sp. | reverse complement strand
GCCTTGGCAGCTCTCTGGATGGCGTCAAAAATTGGAAACTTCAGCGTGACGATAGCGAACACCTCCTGGGGTCTTTACGTGGAAAGTATAGCTGGCATCTCTCCTGAAGGTTTGAGCGGATGGATGTACTGGGTGAACTTTCCAAAAGAAAACATTCCGAGCGTTGGTGCAGCTGATTACATTCTTGAAAACGGGAATACGCTGATCTTCTATTACGGCAGCTACGATCCTCAAACTTGGGAGCCGAGCAAACCCAGCGAGTCCTTATATCTTGTAATAATCCATGTGGCTGTTAGTAACGTCGTATGGGAGGGAGAGGTAACGCTGTACCCAGAAAAACTCAGAATAACTTTAAAAGACGGAAATGAAACGGAGATAAATGGATTGTCCACCTTAGCAGCTTTGTTGAAAGCTTCGGAAGTTGGAGGATTTAACGTCAGCATTTTGAACACGAGTTGGGGTCTTTACGTTGAGAGTATCGCAGACATACCTCCAAATGGAACGTTTTACTGGCTTTACTGGGTGAACTATCCAGAAGAGAGTTTTCCGTCGGTAGGTGCAGCCGACTACGTTTTAAGCGATGGCGATGAGGTAATATTCTACTACGGCTATTACAATTCCACCACCTGGCAACCCTCTACGCCGGAGGAATCTCCTTATGTCGTAAAAATAAAGGTAAAAGTCCCCACCAAAGCGTACGTAACGTCTCTCTCCGTTAGTAATGCTTTCAGGGGAGGTTTTGCCAACGCAACTGTAAACGTAACAGCCCTCAAAAATGGATGGTTCGTAATAGTTGTGAGTGGAACGAACGCCAACGGAGACAGCATAGCCGGAATTTCGATGGTGAAGCTCAACGCAGGAGAAACTGTGGCTGTTCCTGTGATGATTCCAATTCCACAACAAATTCAAACAGGAAAATACGAGCTTTTCGCTGGAGTTTACGAGCTATCCGACTATCCGAAAGAAGTGGCACACATATTCGGTAAAGCCGTATGCGAGGTGAGCTGATGCACCGATCGATTGTTGCAATCCTGCTGTTCCTTTTTTTAATATCTCAAGCCTCCGCTCTAACGATGTCCGTCAGTGGAGGATACAAGGGGGTAGCTGTAACAGTCTCTCTTGACAAAGAGGCCTTCATAATCTTCAGAATGAACAACGGAACACCTATATTTGCTTACGGAAAAACTGCGAAGTTCATTCCTCATGTGACAGGTACCCTCTTCATCGAAGCAAGAGCTGAAAATGAGATCGTTTCGAAAACCATACAAATCCGAGAAAAACAACCCGCTACTGGAGAAACAACAGGCAGATACTCTCTTCCCTCAGGAAAAGTAAGCGTAACGCTTGAAGACGGAAGCGTGGAGGAAATCGACTACAGAACTGCATTGGGAGCACTTATAAGAGCTTCTGAAGTTAAAGGCTTCAGCGTGAAGGTGAAAAAGTGGAGTTACGGACTGTTCGTGGACTGCATAAAGGGAATTTGCACAGGAGACCTTGGATCTACCTCTGGATGGATGTACGCTGTGAACAATCAAATTCCAAGCGTGAGCTCCGATCAGTACGAACTAAACGCTGGAGACAAAGTCGTCTGGTACTTCTCGCGAAGCATGAGCGAAACCGCTGAGAGTTCTCCCTACAGAATCGAAATAATTACCTTCCCGGACTGGACTTTTGACGTGAACATTTACTGGAGAACTCCTTCCTATGGAGGAGCTACAGCATCAACCCCGACACCCACACCAACTCCAGAAAAAGAAGAGAAAATTGTTGAATTCAACCTCACGAAAAAGGTTGAGGTCGTTAAACCAAATGAGACAGTTGTAGTTAATCTCAAAATTCCCATGAAGCTCAAACTCGAAAAAGAGAAACCCGTTCTAATCGAGCTCGTTCAGAGGAAAATTGGAGGAGTTGAATTTAGAAGCGTTCATGGCAAAGTTCTTGAAGCTTTCGAGCTGGAGGTTAACGAAAGCGCAGAAATTCTGCTGAACTTCTCAGTAAAGAAGGAACTCCTCGAAAACGAATCTCCCGAAAACGTATGTCTCGCTAAATATGTTGAAGATGAGTGGAAGTGCTTGGAAACGACTCTTGTAGATGAAAACGAAACTCACTACTTCTTCTCCTCAAAAATAACGAACTTCAGCCTATTTGCAATTATCGTAAAATGGAACAACTTTCCGTTAAAACCGGAGGATGAAAGGATAGTTAAAGCGTTGAAATGGCTAAAAAGTATCCAGAATGATGACGGAGGTTTTGCCAATCCGGGAGAGGAGAGCAGTGTGGCTAAAACCTCTTGGGCAATAATGGCTTTGGTAGCAGCCGGAGAAAATCCGGATGAGTGGAAGAAGAACGGAAAAAGCCCGATAGACTACCTTAGAGAAAATCTGAAAAAAGAGCTCCCGAAAATGGGTACAGCCGATTACGCGAGAACAATTCTGGCTTTAGTAGCAGCTGGCGAGAATCCGAGGAATTTTGCCGGGGTTGACCTCGTGAGGTTGCTAAAGGACAGAGTGAAGGAGAACGGACAAATTGGAGACTTCATTTACACTACAATCTGGGGAATCATAGCCCTCGTCTCCGTTGGAGAGGATGTAAACAAGTCTGTTGAGTGGTTGAAAGAGCAACAAAACGAAGATGGTGGCTT
>NZ_WANY01000037.1:0-23113 GCF_015521575.1 Ferroglobus sp. | reverse complement strand
GAGGAGAAAAACGTGGACATGATCGTAATTGGTTCTCACGGAAAAGGATTGATAAAGGAGCTCCTCCTCGGAAGCGTTTCTGAGGGAGTTGTAAGAAGGTCGAACAAACCCGTTTTGGTTGTGAAATTCGATATAATAGACGATGCTGTGATAAAAGTTTTCGACTACCTCCCGAGAAAAATTCTCTACGCCTTCGACTTCAGCGAGGAATCGAGGAAGCTAAAGGACCTCATTAAAGAGTTTGCAAAGGCTGGAGAAGAAGTGTTGATAGTTCATGTGGTCGAGAAGGATGAGGAACTTACGGACAAGGAAATCGAGGAACTTGAAAGCATGAAAAGGGAATTTGAGGAAATGGGGAAAAAAGCCGAAATATTCATAGAGGGAGGAGTTCCTTACAAGGAGATTATAAGGGTTATGGAGGAGCACGGAGCCACGATGATTGCTCTCGCCTCAAGGGGAAAGGGGTCTATTAGGGAAATGCTTGGAGGAACTGTGTCGAACGTAGTTAGGAGAGCGATCGTTCCGGTTCTGGTTTACAAATGATCCTCACGACATCTCGCGATCCAAGCAGAAGAACGAGAAGATTTGCCAAGGTTTTAGCCAGATTCATGAACTGGAGGTACGTGCAGAGAGGAAAGATGAGTCTGGAGGATTTGTTTTCCAACTTAACAGAAAATCTCGTAATGATAACCGAGATAAAAGCGAATCCGGCATTTCTTAAAATTTACGACAGGAGCGGAAAGGAACTTCTTTCTTTGAGAATAAACGTTGGTGAGATAAAAAAGGTGAAAATGAACGACGATTTCGTTGTTTTTATAGGTGACCCTCCCTTCGATCCTCTCCTTCTTGGGGCGATGCCAAAAGGAAAGGCTGCGGAGAAGTTCGTTAGAAAGGTCGAGACGAAGAAAGTCGTAAAAGTTCGCGACAATGTTCTTGACTTTCTGTATGACGGTAAACCAATCCTAAGAATTAAGGTTCTCGGTGTTAGGTATGGAGGCGAGGCTAACAGTAGAAGGTGAGGATGCAGAGTTAATTTACGAAGCCATATCGATAGACAAAATCGAAGAGAGAAGGTCGAGGGCAAAAGTTTATTTATCGAATGGAAAGTTGGTCTTAGAGGTCGAGGCGAAAGACATCTCAGCTTTAAGGGCGATGTTGAACATGTACCTTCGTCAAATTAAGGTTTGCACAGACGTTTGCGGGGTGTTAAGATGAGTGAAATTCCTCCAGCCGTTCAGAATTTGGTTGCTCAGCTTCAACAGCTCCAGCAGCAGCTTCAGGCGGTGATAACCCAGAAGGCTCAGCTGGAAGCGATGATAAGAGAGATAGACGACGCTTTGAAGGAAATGGAGAAGTCCCAAAGCGAGGAAGTATACAAGGCAGTGGGAAGCATTCTCGTGAAAGTTAGAAAGGAAGATGCTGAAAAGGAGCTTAAAGAAAGAAAGGAAACATATGAGGTAAGAATAAAAACTCTCGAAAGACAAGAAGAGAAGCTCAGAGAAAGAGTAGCTGAAACCCAAAAGAAATTACAAAGCATGCTCTCTCCGCAAGCTGGTTAATTAATCCACTTTGCAATATTTTTTGCAAGCTTTAAGTTGTCAGCTTTACCTATATAACTATTCAAAAACATCGCATCGTCTCCGAAAACGAGAACCTCTCCTTTTCCGAACTTCGTGAGCTTGGCAACACCTCCTTTAGCTTCCCCGAAAACAATCGTTCTGTCTTTTTTCACAACGAAAAGAGAGCCGTTAACTGGAAAAACTCCTCTCATGTAGATCTCGTTGACTCCTTCGGTTAAGATGCTCTCTTCTGTTGGTACTGCTATGATTTCCGTAATTTCGTAGGGTCTTTCGGAAACTTCGACTCCGAATCTCTCAAGTAGAGGTTTGAGATTTGCGGGAGGAATATGGATTAAAATTACGAGTTTTCCTCCATTCTCTACGAACTTCGAAATCTCTTCTACCTCTTCATCCGTGAAGTTCCTCGTTACTCCGGATAAGATGTAGGCTTTGGAGTTTTCAAGCTCTTCGACTCCTCCTTCGATTACCTCGGCTTCAAACTGACTTATCAGCTTTGAGTAATGGGATACGGGAAAAACCGGTTCGTGATCCACATCCCACACTACTCTCTTTCTCTCTTCGACGCATCCGGAAAAGATTATCGCTAAAGTAACTAAAAGGATTAAAAGCGATCTCATATTACATCGCAATAAGCTGATTTATCAGCTCATCAACTTTTCTTTTAATCTCCTCCCTCACCCTTCTGTAGTCTTCTCTGCTTTTCGGAAGCTCGACTTTCCAAACTTCTCCAAACCCAAGTTCGTCAAATTCCACAATGTAATCAAAGTTTTTCAAATCTTTCTCATCGATTTTTCTCTTCCTCCAGATCATTTCGACCCCGATCTCATTTAGCATTTCTCTGGCGATCCTGTCCTCATCCTTTACTTCGTAAACTCCCGCCCCTTCCGCAAGCATGTTGTAAGGAGAGAGCTTGTTGAAGAGAGCTTCAGCCATCTGCACTCTTGCATCTCCGTTTTTGCTAACGAAAAGTACTCTCTTGGGTCTTCCGATTTTCCTGTATATTGCCACCGATTCGGGAGCTTCCGTTTTTATCTGGTACTTTCCAATATCTATCTCCCCGTAATCGACGAACTTCAGTTTTAAACTCACGTTCTCTTCACTGAGCTCTATTATATTGTAATTGTGATCCGGCATACCGAGGATTTTGAAAGAACCCAAGCTTCCCGCATGAATTATGTGGGTCCTCATCAATCTGATCGAGTAGGGCATGTGTCTGTGACCGGCTAAAACCAGCGCGAATCCAAGGTTTATCAGCATCTCAACGACTTCTCCAGCGTCTATCAGAACGTTCCTCTCTCTTCCAGTGTCTGGAATCGGAACAATGTGGTGGTGTAAAGCAAGAACGTTAAGCTTGTCCTTTCTAACGTTTTCTCCTATCCACCTTCTCTGCTCGAATCCTATGTATCCGTCATCTATGTCTGGCTGGGTGCTGTCAACCCCGATTATTACAACTTCGCTGTCTTTGTAAATTTTCTTTCTCTCACCAAAGTAGAGTTCGAAGAATTCAATTCCGTTGTTTCTTGCATCGTGATTTCCGGGAACTACGAAGTAATCGACTTTCAACTTTTCGAGAGCTTCGTAAGCCTCTCTTAACTCGCTGTGAATTCCCCAACAGCTTAAATCTCCAGTGACAACAACAAGATCCGGCTCTATCTCGTTTATCTGTTTTATTGCTTTTTCCACTTTATTTCTCACGAGCTCTTCTCCAAAGTGTAAGTCTGATATGTGAACGATCTTCATGGTCTGCTATTCGATAAAAAGGTTAATAACTTCTTCTGCCAAGCTTACGGCATGAAAGGGGAGTTTGCTTCCATAGTTTCCATGTTCCTCCTTGGAATATTGCTCATAGCAATCTCCCCATTCCCTCTTCTGTTCGGAATGTGGTACCTAACAGTCTTGCTAATTGTCCTTGGAGCGTACATTTCCGTTACTGCCTACAAGCGTGGTAAGGATTTGCAAGAACTCTACGGAAAACCTCGTAGTTGAAAAGGATTTGGCAGGAGTGTTCCAAGTAGCTTGCGAGCTTAAACGCTTCGTCAAAGCTTTCGCCAGCTGAGTATATACCGTGCCCCCTAACTAAGCATACTCCCTTCTCCTTAACGCTCTTCGCGATTTTCTCAGCTAATGAAGGAGAAGCAAATTTACCTTCAACGATTTTGAGAGTTCCGATAAACATTTTTCCCTCCAAATCTAAGGGGATTATCTCATCGAAAAAGAGGGAGAGAGTCACTCCGTAAACGCCGTGGCAGTGAAGAACGACCTTGTAATCCGTTTCTTCGTAAATTTTTTCGTGGACATACAAATCTGAAGAGGCATCGTCCCTTTTCTTTCCGATTTCCACTTCAACGAAATCCTCTTCCGTCAACTCGTCAAGAACGACACCGGTTTTCGTTATTACTATTTTTCCACCTTTTCTAAAGCTCAGATTTCCGCTTGCACCGTCTATTAATCCATAAGCAGCAAGCTTCTTTCCGATTTTGATCGCTTCTTCGATCATAGGAAAGGTTATATTTAAGATGGTATTTCTGGCTTTCGTGTACCTGATAGCTGTTGAGGGAATTGATGGTTCTGGAAAGACAACGATAGCGAACTTCATAAAAGAAGAACTTCTCAAACTTGGGATTCCGGCAGTAGTTTTAAAAGAGCCGACCGATGGAAAGTACGGGAAAATTATAAAAGAGTCTGAAAAAAGGTTTGATCCAGAAAAGGAGCTTGAACTTTTCATTCTCGACAGAAAAGAAGATGTTGAGAAGAACATCCTTCCGACTTTGAACAGGGGCATTTCGGTTGTAATGGACAGATACTATTACTCGAGCGTCGCATATCAAGGAGCGAGGGGAATTGATCCGGAAGAAATTCTAAAGATGAACGAAAGCATCGCTCCAGTCCCGGATTTAACGATCCTCCTTGATGTCGATCCAGAAATTGCCTTAAAAAGGATAGAAAACAGAAAAAAGCTGACACCCTTCGAGGAGCTGGATTACCTTAAAAAGGTTCGAGAAATATTCTTGTCAATCAAACGACCGGAGATAAGGGTTGTTGATGCTTCGAGAAGTTTGGACGACGTTAAGGATGAGGTAATTTACCACGTCTTAGAGCTTCTTTCGTCCAGAGGATCCTTTCTGGAGTTAAGATTACGTCGCACTTGACGTCGTGCTCTTCGGCTAAATGGGAAAAGTCCTTGTAAACTTGAATTTCATGGCACACGACAACGTAGAGAGAATTTTCGATAAGACCGTTCTTCCTTAGAAAGTCGTACTCTTGATCTCCGTATCCAGTGCCTTTTCCTATCCTGTTTCCGTTTAGATCGACCGCAACGCATCCCTGAACAAAAACGTCCACCTTGCCTATCTTTTTCAACTCTTCCACGCCGACTTCTCTTCCGTACTTCATCATGTTGGAAATCGTCGGGTTGATCTTCCTTTCCACAACTACGATTCCCTTAAATTTTGGTTTCGGGACTACTAAGGTCTTGCGGTCTTCAAGAACGATCTGCCTCGCTCTATGTAAAGGAGAGTCCGGAGCGACGAAGACGACTTTTGCTTTTCTGTACTCTTCCAGCTCTCTAAGTTTTTCGCAGGCTTTTTCAGCCCCAACGAAGTTTGGAATTCTTCCCTTTGGAGGAGGGAATCTGGAAAACTTTTCTATTTTCCTCCAGACTTCTTCTCTTATTTCACTCTTGCTTCTCATCTACGAGAACTCTCAAAAGATTCTTGTCCGGCAAAATTCCGACAACTCTTCCGTTGGCATCTATAACCGGAATGAAGTCGAGATCGTTCTTTACCATCTCCTTAGCAGCTTTACTCACAGAAGTTTGCGGATAAACGAAGACAGCCTTTTTCATGAACTTCTTGGCTGGCTCTTTCGGGAGCTTTAAAACGCTTACTTCAAAATACTTTACGCTGTAGTCCCTTATCGATTCCCAGCTCCAAGCATCGTCAAAATCACTCGATGAGGTGTACTGGGTGGATTCGAGAAACTCCTCTATTAGAGTTTCGGTCAAAAGAATTTTCTCGTCTATGATTCCGACGATAGAAGCATTGTCATCAAGAACTGGACAGAATTCAACGTTTGCGAGCCTCATAACTTCTCCGGCAACATTTAAGGGAGTCTCCTGCCAAACGCATACGGCGTTAGGATTTATGAAATCTCTAACCGGTTTGTCTACCCCCATTTCGCTAATCTCCTCTATAATATCCCTCACGGTAATTATCCCAACGAGCTTTCCATCCTCTACAACAGGAAGTCTCCTGAAGTGCGTATCGAGCAAAATTCTCGCCACTTCTCTTAAATCGGTGTCGGGGGTGACTGTTGTCGGATTGGGAGTCATAAGGAAAGCCACCTGATCCTCGTCAACCTTTCTCAGTATGTCCTTCCTCGTGATGATTCCGACAAGCTTTCCGTCCTTGACAACCGGAACAGCTGAGATTCCGTACTTCTTGAAGAGTTCTATCACCTTATCCCTCGTGTTGGGGAGTTCGATGAATATGACCTCTTTCGTCATAACGTCCTTTGCTTTCATACCGATAGCGGAAAGGGTCTGAAAATATATAAGTTTTTCATCCAAATTCGATCTGGGCAATCATAACAACGTCACAGCTTTCTAACCTCTTCAAACTCCTTAGAGGGTTTTTAGATCTGGACAATTTGTCCATTCTTGCCACAACAAAGCTTTTTCCCCTCGCAGCAGCTCTGTAAATCTTTTCCTCTGGAATGAAGTAGGAGAGAAACTTGAACTCGTCAAGAAGTGAAGGTGTCGAAATCATGACGTTATCCGTTCCGATCATCCAGTTATCGTATTCGGAAAGTATTTTTAAATTTTCAAGGTTTAAAAGCCCGAAGAAAGCGTTAGATCTTGCACAAGAGACGATGGCTATTCCCTCGTCCATCGCTTTTTTTAACGAACTTTTATCAGCCATGTTCATGTGAACGAGTATGTCTGGCTCTAAAGTAATAGCCCCCTCCACGTCCTCGTTATCTCTTTCTCCGGCATGGATTGCGAAGAGGATTTTCTTTTTCTTTGCAATTTCTCTGCATTCCTCAAGGAAACTTTTATCGTGATCTCTAACGCTGCTAAAGCCGAATCCGTGGGACTTTTCGCTTAGAATCTCTGCTTCCTCCAAATTGCTCGGTCGAGTGAGGGCTCTTACAATCCCTCTCTTGTCAGCCTTCCTCAACAGCTCGAATCCTCTAATTCCCCCCTCTCTAAAATCGTAGACCTCAATCGTTCCGCTCTTATAAGCAAGCTCGATTGATCTCTCCATCTCTTCAACGATCTCGTTTTCTTTGGCAGAGTTTAAGATTTTAAACTTATATCCTTCTGGCCCTACGAGTTCTTCTAAACTCATTCTTTCCGGATCCTTAGCTACGCTATCTCCAAGGTGGGTGTGAGCGTTCACGAAACTTCTGAAAATAACGTAATTAGGTTCAACTCTTTTCGGTTCGAAAACTATTCTGTTTTCCTCGAAAATTATCTCTCCGGTTTCGCCGCTCTCAACGAAAATGCATTTCATGGGAAAAGGTTTAAATTGCCTTTCGTAAAAATTTTTCACATGGCTAAGAAGAAGGAGAGAGCTCCACCGTTGATGTCTTCAGCTGGAATAATGAGGTATTTCGAAGAGGAGAAGACGCAAATCAGAATCAGTCCGAAAAGTGTAATCGCTTTTGGCTTTGTGGTAGGAGCTGTCGTTATATTTCTGAACGTATATTATGGGCTCTGGCCGAGTTAACATAGAGATTATCTTTGCCGGGCGCTCCAACGTTGGCAAGTCGACTCTTTTTTACCAACTCTTTGGAGTTAGAGTTAGAAAGGGAAAAAAGCCCGGAACAACGATAAAACCAAATCACCTTCACTACAGAGATTTGCTCGTCACCGACTTACCAGGATTCGGTTACGTGTGGAAGGGGAGAGAGCTCTCTGAGAAAGTAAAAGATTTCGTTGTTAGATATATAGAGGAGAACGCTGACAGAATAAAGCTTGCAGTTGAGGTGATTGACGCCAAAGCTTTTTGCGAAATAGCTGAGAGGTGGGACAAAAGAGGATACATTCCCGTTGAAGTTGAAATGTTCGACTTTCTGAGGGAGCTGGGAATAGAAACTGTTGTTGCGGCGAACAAATTCGACAAGGTTGAAAGCGAGGATGTGATAGGGGAGATTAAGAAGTGGATTAAAGGGGAGATCATCCCAACTTCAGCGAAAAAGGGTGATGTGGAGGGTATCAGAAGGTGGTTAAAGAGCAAACTGATGGAAATGGGTAGACACGACCTCATGGGGGTTTTCAGAAAGTAATTTTAAAATTTGAGCAGAAGAAATTTATACATCCTTTTACAAAAAATTATCCAGTGATCGAATATGAGGAGATTCGACTGGGATAGCTACAAGAGAAAGGGTGAAAAGAAGCTGAGCGAAAAGGATGAGAAGCTTTTAAAGAAGAACGTCGAAGATTTGAAGAGAGTCGCTGAAGAAGCTAAGGAGGAAATTCATGAAGTCGCAAAAGAAATCCTCCCAGAAGATTAAAATTCTTTTTAAGTTCTTAGGAGGTTTTCCCGAAAAAGAAAAGGTTGTTGAAGTGGAGGAAGATAAAACCTATAGCGAAGTTCTCGAAAGTCTGGGGATAAATCCCGAAACTGTCGTCATCGTCAAAGGTGATTCTCCTCTTCCAGTCGATAGCAGAGTTGAAGAAGGAGAAGTGAAAGTTCTGAGAGTTATTTCCGGTGGAAATTAAATCAAAAGTATAATAAGTTAAACAGCGTAAAATTTAGGGTAATGAGAAACGCAGATTATTTACTAATTTCGGATTTTTTTTCCGACGGTACATCCTTATCTCTCTCCATAGCTAAGGAACTGAGAGGTAAAATATTCTTAATCGCTTCCGAGCACATTTCTTTTATTAGAAGGCTTATTGACGAGTACGAGCTTGCGGGAAGGGTGATTTTATTCGCCACTCGCCCGTGGGAGGAGGGCATTTATATTATAAACCTTCTGAACCTTAACGATATAAGTATAGCAGTTTCGAAAATACTCGAAAAAGATTCCGGAATTTTCATTTTTACAATAATCCCCGAGCTTTTAATGATTCACGGGCTTGAAAAAACCTACATGTTTCTCCACAACACTATTACCAAGATAAGAGCGGTTAATGGCTGCACCTTAGCAGTCATAAATTCCCACACGGTCACGAAAAAGGAGGAAAAGATTCTTCAGAAGCTATTTTCGAACACGATATTCGTGAAAAGAAGGGGAGAAAAAAGAGAGATTCACCTTGAGTATCCGGCTGAAATCAAGCATGAGATATCGTTTGAAGGGCTCAAAGTCGATTCGAAGGAAATTATGAAAATTTTAGAGAAAATTTAAATATTCGACGTCGATTTAAAAACATGCCCGGTATAGTTCCCCACAGACATTGTGTGGTTTGCGGGAAGGCTATAGAGCCGGAAGAAGTTTTTTGCAGCGATAGGTGTGAGAAAAAGTATGAGGAAGAAAGGAAGAGGCAGAGGAACTTCATGATTTTCATGCTCCTCCTGCTCTTCGGTCTTCTGATGATGACGTTCCTCTTCACTCCGAAGTGAAAACGTTAAGTCGATCAATTTTTTCAAACACCCCAACGACTTTATAGAACGTCGTTCTCTCCTTTAATTCCCTCAGTTCTTCTTCCTCAAGCTTCTTTTCAGCTTCGACGAAGAATATGTAATCTCCAAGCTTAATTCCGGAAGGGCGACTTTCAAGTTTTCTCAGATTTATGTTTCTTCTCTTGAATATCTCAAGAACGCTGAAAAGTGCTCCGGGTCTGTCTTCGACTCCAAAGAAAAGAGCGGTCACGTTACCTTTTAGCTCTCCCCCCCTCTTCCTTACAACGTAAAACCTCGTCACGTTCTCTTTAGCGTCTTGAATTCTTCTCCTCAGTATCTGAAGTCTGTAAATTTTTGCCGCATTTTCTGAAACTATCGCAGCCGATTTATCATCCAAGAGCGTCACTGCATCACTCGTGCTCTTGGTGTACCTAATCTCAGCGTGGGGTAGGTAGTTGTTTATGAACGTCATACACTGCGAAACTGCTTGAGGATGAGAATAGATGACTTCGATTTCCTTGAAATCGATAAGCTTCTTCGCAGCCAAATTCAGGTTGACTTCAACTTCCGTCTCAGCAAAAACCTCGACATCGTGCTTTAGAAGAGCGTCAAGGGAAGGGATCACAGTTCCGTTTATCGAATTCTCTATCGGCAAAACCCCGAAATCTGCTTTACCGCTTTCCACAGCCTTTACTATTTCGTCGACGCTCGAACAGTAAATCAACGGGAGCTTGGAATGTATCAGCTTCAAAGCAGCTTCTTCAGAAAAGCTTCCAGCGGGTCCGAGAACGGCAACTTTTCTTTCCACGCCAGCAACTTTATACTCCTCAGCTTTTGTGAGGCTCATTATCTCCTCGAAAATCTTGCTGACGCATCCTGCGTCAAGGGACGTTTTCGACGTTAGCTCCTTTAATTTGAAGTACTCAACCTCCGAAACTTCTATCGGCTCGTTTCTCTTTATTTTTTCCAGTGCGATTCTCCTTCCAGCTTCTACTCTCTTCTCTATTAACCTCAAAATTAGAGAATCTACCGTTTTTATGTAACCTCTTAGCTCCTCAAGAGAATTCGGGGTTAAGGTCGTTCTTGTGCTGTCAAGTATTATCGTCGTGTTTTTGCCGTTTTTGAACGCGTCCCTTAAGTAATTGAAAAGCTCCTGAATTCTGTCTTCTTTGATGAGTCTGTCAACTTCTGCGGCGGCTTTTATTATTTCCTCCCTAACAACCTCTCCGTTTTCGAGAATGTACTTGTACATTCTCCAGTCCTGATTTATTATCCTCGACGCAAGTTTTATCAAAGTAAGGGATATTGGCGAGAGAATTTTCAGCTTTTCATCGCTGAACCACTCTCTTAGGTAGTAGGATAGCGTGAGGAGGAGGAAGTGAGATGCGCTTTGAATTTTTGACATCTCCTTATCGTGCTCTTCCAGGCTTAGATAGCTTAAAACCGCTCCGCTTTTTCTAAACTCTTCTAATATCTTTTCGGCTCTCTCATCCTTTGGCAGTCTGACAACTATTACGTTCGACAAACCGATCTCGCTATCCGGTCCGAACATCGGATGAATGCTCATCCATTCAAACCCAGACTTTTCGTAAATTTTCACGAAGGGTTTCTTTACTGAAGCTATGTCAACCAGAAGAGCGTTTTTATCAGCATACTTTTTGATCTCGCCAACAGCCTCTTCTATTTTATCCATCGGAACGCATAGGAAAATCACGTCAAAGCTCCCTATGTCTACCAACTCTATCTCACTTTTATGTTTAACGACATCGTATCCCCTTACGAAGTAGCCTCTGTTCTCGAAGAAGTTTTTAAAGAAACTGCCCATTCCTCCCATTCCGTAAATGCAGATCTTCATCTATACCCCAGCTCCTTGAGTATCTTTACAGCTTTGAAAACGTCATACTGCCCGGGGGCAACGCCTTCACCAACTCCGCAGTAGATGAAGGGCGATCCAAGGAAAAGAGAGAAAACCCTCGTGAATGAAAATTCCTCTCCCATGAGAAATGCCACGACATTCTCGTAATCGCACAACAATTTGACGATCCTCTCAACATCTTTTTTGCTTTTTCCAACAGTAGCGATTTTCACTATGTCTCCCCTTCTGTTCTCCACAATTCCTTTGAGAAAGTCGTAGTCTGGAGTTTCGTTGAAGTTGTGGTAGGATTCGATCACCTTACAGCTCATCTTTTCGAAAACTTCATCGGCCAGATAGTACTCCAGATCAACGTAATCGCAGAACTTGCTATAGTTTTCAAGAAGTTTCATCCTCTCCTCTTCGCGACCGATAAACTTTCCCCCGTCTTCCGGTTTTCTTATCGTCACTATACTTATCTTTTCAATCCTCACTCTTTTTGGCTCGGGAAGCTTTCTGAAAAGATCGATGCGAAATTCCACCCCATCTACAACTCTTAAAACCTTTGAAACTTCGGAAAAGTTCTTTACGCTTGCTATTACCTTACCTTTCAATTATGAACTCCTCCACCGCAACACCAAAATGCCTCGCTTTCTCACCAATCCATACTAAAACCCTGTCTCCCACCTTTAACTCAGAAACGCTCAAGTGTTCTCCATCCTTTCCCACAAGCTTTATAGTTTCCGCGTTCTGAAGAATAACGCTCCCTCTCAAGCCGTTGACTTCAGCTTCTACGAGTATCATCGGTCTCTTCTCGATCTTCACCCTCCCGACGTAGCTTTCCCTCGTATTTCCGTCGAATCTCACTATCTCCACTTTATCTCCAGCTTTAAGTTCCGAAAGGTACTTCGTCCTATCTCCAACTTTGATGTAGGCATTCACACTTCCGGCGTTAACTCTGAAAGGTCTTGCGGAAACGTATTCGCTCTCTTCACTCTCGCTTGCAACAAGAAACATGAATTCAGCTTTGTTTCCTACGAGCATTCCCTCTCCTTTACTCATCAGCGTGATAGTATCGATGCAAACTCTGTCACCAACTCCGAGAGGGGAAATCTTCTTAATTTCAGCTTCCACAAGCTTCAGCTTCTCTCCTTCCCTCAAAATGTTTGCGAATTCAGCGAGTCTCTCTCTATCGTAGGCTTCGACTATTATTCCATCGGCTCCCTTTTCGAGGGTGTGGAGGACAGTTTTCGCTTCTTCTGGAGTTTTCACGAGAACGACGACCTTCCCTTTTTTCCTCAAGGCTACGATGTTTTCCAGTGGAATTATTTTCCAGTTTTCGAAATCGAGAAAAACTCTACCCTTCTCTTCAGCAATCTTCAGAGCTTTCTCTACGTCTTCCCTGCCCTTTACCTCAAAAACATCTTCCGATGAAACCTCTATTCTTCCAAGCTTCTCCGAAAGTTCTTTAAACTCATCTTTAACGATAACTCCGGTGAATCCAAGTTCTATGGCATCCTTCACGCTCTCTTTGACCTCTTCCCAATTCTCACCTTTGTTTATCAACCAAAGCTCCTTCATCTCTCCACACCTATCAACGCTTCTTTGAAAGCCGACTTTATAGCTAAAACGACCCCTCTCGGATCTTCCGCCTGAAAGACGTTTCTTCCGGCGGCAACCCCTCTTGCTCCAGCCCTTATCGCGTTTCTAACATCCATCAAGAAACTTTCAAAGCTTTTTTTGCTTCCTCCGGCTATTAAAACTGGAACATCCACGATTTCAACAACTTTTGAGAAGCTCTCAGCACTTCCCGTGTAATTGGTTTTTATTATGTCCGCTCCGAGCTCGTAAGCCACTCTTGCAGCATGCATAACATTCTCGACCTTCCTCTCATCAACTCCCCTCCCCCTCGGGTAGCTCATCACGAGCAGCGGCATTCCGTATTCGTCAGCTTCCTCGGCGATCATTCCAACATCTTTCAGCTGCCTCTCTTCGGTCTCGCTTCCAACGTTTATGTGAACGCTCACGGCATCAGCTCCGAGCTCTACCGCTTTCTTTACGCTCGTCACGATTGTTTTCGCGTTCGGATCTGGGGAGAGGGATGTGGAGGCTGAGAGGTGTATTATTAAAGCAGATTCCATTTCTTCGACGTACTTCGAATGCTTGACAACCCCTTTGTGCAACACGAAAGCATCAGCCAAGCCATCAAGCCTTTCAAGCAGAAAATCTATTCTCTCCAGCCCAGCCTCAGGTTTCGTTATTCCGTGATCCATGGGCACCACTAAGCTCAAATCGTTTCTGAATATCCTTTTCAACCTTTTTCTCTTTCCTACCATTTTATTCACCTCTTTTATTTTTGAAGTTTATATTTTTGAGGAGCAGGAATTTGACAAGGGAAAACACCCCCTGAAAATATTTTGCAGTTTTAGAAGCTATACCTATAGCTAAAGCTAAACGTAAACCAGAAGAAGTATCCGAAGGTTAGGTCATCGTGAGACTTTGCCAACATTCGGCAAAGTGTTCACAAAAACAATATAAAAGATTTTCGGTTTTTAATTCGCTGAAACTATCTGCTCGAGAAGTGTTCCCACCCTCCGGGGAGCAAAGGTCTCGTCTCTTTTCCGATGAGAAAGACTCCTTTTCCCTTGGAAACCTCTCCAATAATGCTGAACTCGAAATCCAGCTCTTTAAGCTTATCTTTGCTTACCGTGAAGAGAAGTTCGTATTCTTCTCCGGAGTTTAGGGCAACATCTATCGGATTTAAATCGTTGGAAATGCAGAATTCCGAAACCTCCTCTCTTATGGGGATCTTGTCCTCGTAAACCTTTATCATCACCCCGCTTGAGTTTGCGAGGAGATTAAGCTCCTTTGACAAACCATCGCTAACGTCTATAGCTGAGTTTGCCAATTTTGCAAGCTTTAATCCCTCGTCAACTCTTGCTACTGGCTTTAAAAATTTCTCAAGAATCTTCTCTTCGATTTCCTCTACCCTTCCCAGCAAGTATAGGAGGGAGCAGTAAGACCTTCCGAGATCACCGGTGATGCAAACAACATCTCCAACCTTAGCGTTGCTCCTGAGAAGGAGGTTCTCAGCGAAACCGATAGCTACGCTATCTAAGATCAGTTCTGGAGCCTCGTTCGTGTCTCCAGATAAAAATTCCATGTTGTAGAAGTCAAGAGCTTCCTTTATTCCCTTCATAAGCTCTTCGATGATCGGAATGTCGGCTCTGTTTAAACCCATGGAATACGAGAAATGAGTGGGCTTCGCCCCCATAGCAGCTAAGTCGCTTACGCTCGCTGTCACGACCTTCCAGCCGATTTGCTTAGGCGAAAGCTTGGGAGGAAAGTCGGAAGACCTCGAAAGCATGTCGTTGGCTATAACGAGATAGATGTTCCCGATTTTAAAGAAGCCTGCGTCCTCCTCCTCAAATTTAAAAATCCTCTTCGCAAAATCAATTATTTCTCTCTCCATCCCACCACCTTAATGTATTTGCTCGGAACAAAGTCGGCTGTGTAAACTTTACCCTTTTTTCTGATTTCAAAACGATCTTCCAACATTCTTTTCGCATCTATCTCAAGAACGACGGGATTTCTGCAATATCTTTTTCCTACTTCTATCGCATCTTCAATGCTTTCGGATAAGTGCACTTCATTCCTCTTCATCGGAAGCAAACCGATCTTTAAAATACTCTTGACGTTTTCTGGCTTCGTTCCGTGGTAGAGTTTATCTGGAATCTTTCCTCCTTCGCTCCACTTGTAATCAACCTTGACGCTATGCCCGTATCTCGCCCTAATTTTTCCGTCTTTAATTTCAAACCTCCCCTTTTTGTCGAAGAGAACTATAGCTTCTATCTCCCTTTTCCCAACACCGTACCTCTCCTTCAAAACTCTAACTACATCTTCTAAATCGGCAAATCCGCTTTTATCAAGCTTGATGCCAAAAGAATCCGGGAAGTGTCTGAGTATTCCGCTCAAAAACTTGCTGATCGCTTCTCTCTTTTCTTGAGTAAGCAGAATTCTACCCTTGCCGCAAGCGCATTTCTCTTCAAAGTAACCGCAGTTTTCACAGTATCCGAGCACGAAGTGTATTTTCTTTGGACTGATAGATAAATTCTTAGCAAAGTGATGGATTCAAAAATGAGCGTGTATCAATCATATCGATAAATTTTTAAATGGTATATTCATAGTTTAATCGTGAATTCGAAAGTTCTGCTTGCAAGCGTGGCTGTGATAATCTCAATCGCATTACTCTTACCGGTTTTTGCGGACGTTACAAAGGACACGTCTTATGCGAGAATCGAAGGTTTTGATGTGAAAATAGCCGATGTAAACGACAGTCACGCAACTCTGAAATTCGTAGTCCACATAAAGAGATCCAAGGTTTTGGAGAATGCAACAATACTTGCGAAGATCTACGACCTAAAAACGAATATACTCCTTGAAGAGATAAGCAAAACGCTTCCGGAGAAAGTTAAAAGCGAAGATTCAATGGAAAGCGTACTGATTTCCCTTGAGAAGGACAGGGGTTATAGAGTTGCCTTATCGATAGACAAGGAGGGCAAGCGTTTAAGCTCAAGGGAATTCGTGCTTACGGGATTGGATACGATAATGCCGGAGGAGAAGGAGTTAAAGGTCGTGCTTAAGGATGCGGATTTTGCGGTAAGGGAGGTTGGAGGAAAGACTGTCAAAATTCTTGCAAGATTTTACGTGGAGGCTTTGAAGAGTTATGACGTTCTCGCTCACGTTAAAGCCGTTCAGTACGAGTCCAACATTCTGGCTGACGATTTCTGGAAGGAGGTCAGAGTCGAAGGTGGAAAAACCGTCATCATAGAGGGGAATCTCTCCCTTCCGAACAACTACAACTACCTTGTAAAGCTTGAGCTTTGGAGAAATGGATCCTTGTTAAAAACTTGGAGCAAGCAGCTCAGCCTTTCACCGGCTAAGAAAATTCCAAAAAACGTCACGGAGAAGGAAGTTAAATTCGAAATAAGCGAGTTCGTGAGAACTCCCGCCCCGACTCCAAGGATGGAATATGCTGAAAGAAAAGCCGCTCCGGGATTTGAGCTTCTGCTTCTCCTATTATCGGGAGGTGTTGCTTTGTGGAGAAGAAGATCGAGTTAGAAGATTTACTCAGAAAAATCTTCGTTGCTATTGCCCTAATCTTTCTCGTCATTGCAGCGTGGGGGCTTTATTCTTCCCTCAACGATTTCGTGAGGGTGTGGGTGGATTATAAGTTTGTGCCGATCTACAAAGCTCTGATAAACTCGATCGTGCTGGTAATCGCTATTTACGTCATCTCTTTATTCGTTAAAAAGTCCTAACGAGTCCGAAAGCCATACTTTTAACGGCATTCTCCTCCCCGAAATTTGCACCTCTCCATTTTTCAAAGCCCTTAGAGGATCACCTCTCAGAATCGTTATTCCGTAGCCCAATGCTTTAGAGCTGTGAGCATCGCTTCCAGCTATAACTGGTTTGTTCAATTTTTTAGCTATCGTCAAGCTCAAAAAATTGAACAAACCTATGAAATACTTGGAGTTAAACCCTTCAATTCCGTCGGCTTTTCGAAGAGCTTCAATCCTCCAAACTCCCTTCCTCTCTATTTGAAAGGGATGTGCCACATAGCAAACTCCTCCAAGCTTTTTCGTCCTCTTCACTGCCTCTTCGAAGGGAATACCTTTGTCGAAATCCTCCTTCACACCGTAAACGAGCAAATGCCCTTTGTCTGTCGAGGACTCAAAACCGGGAACTACTTCTATCGGTAGGTGCTCCTCCTCCACTATTTCAATAGCCTCCAAGCTTCCGTTTATTGTGTCGTGATCCGTTATTGAGATAACATCAATTCCGATCTCTAAAGCTTTATTCAGTAGTTTCTTCACGCTGTCCCTTCCATCGCTGTGGTTTGAGTGAACGTGAAGCTCTGCGATCACGGAATGATTTATCTTCCTACAGCAAAAATAAAGCTTATGAAAGTGCTTGTTGTGACCGGCAAACTTGCGGAGAGTTTGGTTAGAGAAGTTGTTGACTGCGATGTTCTCGTGTTGGACATCGATATCGCAGCCTTCATAACTCCCTCTCACCTCAGAAATTACGATCTGAGTGATTACGATCTCGTGCTCGTTCCGGGATTGACCGCTGGAAACGATTGGAAGAAATTGGAAGTGGAAAAGGGTGTTAAGATCCGCTTAGGTCCGATTCACGCCTACGATTTGAAGTACGTGCTTGAAAGGGTGGAAGAAATAGAACTTTCCCACGAAATCCCCGCATGCAGACTCATCGAGAGTATAAAAGCTGAGGAAGTAAAGAGAGCCGTTGACGAAATAGACGATTTCGCCTTTGAGGTGAATGGGGTAAAAATAGGCGGAAGCACAAGAATGAAGGTTGTTGCTGAGGTAGTTGACGCTACGAAGCTTAGCGGAGAAGAACTCACGAGGAGAATTGAGCATTACTTGGAAAGCGGAGCTGATATAATCGATCTCGGAATTCCCCTTGAGTTCGAGGTCGAGGAGGTTAGAAGGGCTGTCAAGGTAGCCAAAGATCTCTGCGATGTTGTGAGCATTGACACGTTCAGTATAAGAGCTATAAAAGCCGGAATCGAGGCTGGAGCTGACATGATTATGAGCCTATCTACGGAGAACCTCAAAGCTCTTGAATTTATTAAGAATGAGGTCGTGGTCGTCGTTGATAGAAACGTCGAGAGGTTGAAAAAGCTCGTGGAATTAGCAAGGACGAGAACTGAGAGAGTTGTAGCTGATCCAATTCTCGATTTTCCGGGAGTTGTTGACTCGATTTTCAGATACAAAAAATACAGGGAGTTAGATTCGAAAACACCTCTTCTATTCGGAGCTGGAAACGTTACGGAGTTGATAGATGCCGACAGCATAGGGGTTAATGCTCTCCTCGCTCAGATTGCCGAGGAAGTTGGAGCTTCCTTAATTTTTACAACCGAAGCAAGCGACAAAACGGCTGGAGCCGTGAAGGAAATGAAAATAGCTACTTACATGACCAAGGGGGCTAAACTGAGAAAAACACCGCCGAAAGATCTGGGTTTCAGTTTGCTCGTGCTTAAAGAAAAGAGGAAGCTTCCCGAAGGGGAATTCCCGAAGGATTTTACTAAGGCTGAAGAGAGTAGAAAGTTCGTCAGAGATCCCTTGGGGGATTTTAGGATATGGATCTCCAACGGAAAGATAGTTTGTTCCCACGAGAAGCTTACAGTGGTGGGAGAGAAAGCGAAGGAGATCGTAGATACAGTTTTAAAAGAGAACCTCGTCAGCAGGCTTGACCATGCCGCTTATCTTGGAAGAGAGTTGAAGAAGGCGGAAATAGCCTTGCAGCTTGGTAAAAATTATGTCCAAGATGAGGAGCTGATTTTCGGAATTTACTCCAATTCATTAAAATATCGAAAGTAAATTCGATTGTGAGACTCAAGGATTTGCTCGTCGAGGAACTGAAAAGGAGAGGAATAAACTGCATTTCTTTTAGAACTGCCAAAGCTTTCAAGTATGACCCGATTCAATTCGCCGCTTTGATGATTGCCAACGGGAAAATGAACATATGCGAGGGAGAGGGAAAATACAAGTTCGACCTCGAAGGAAATGAAGTCGATGAGTGCAACTTTGTTCTCGATAGGTGTGAGGGCATTATTGACAGAGAGAGTCTGCTGAAAAAAGCCGGTGATTTCCCGTACATAGCGATAGACTGTAGATACCATCATTTACACAGTGAAAAAGAGTTTAAAAGTCTCATAATTCAGATTAAGGAGACCCTCAACGTCGTGAGAGAGTACATGTGGGATGAAAGGCTCGTTGTCGCTGGTTTGAAGACGGACACTAACGCCCTGCATGTAGACAAGCTTGAAGATTTTTTGAAGGATAAGAAAAAGATAATTCTCCTCGATCCTAACGCTGAGGATGTTTTTGAAGGGGAGAAGGCGGAAGTTTACATCATAGGTGGAATTGTCGACAAGTCGGGAAATAAAAAGGGTCTAACTTCCAAGCTTGGGGAGGAATTGAGAAGAGAGGGAATAGAGTTTGAATCAAAGAAGATTCTTTTGAGGGGAGACGTCATAGGAGTTCCCGACAGGTTGAATCACATAGCGGAGATAGTTTTGAAGGTAGTTCTTGATGGGAAAAGCGTCGAAGAAGCTATTAGGGAAGTTCAGCCGAGAAAGGTTGCTAAATGGAGGCTGAGGATAGAGCTTCCGAAGTTTGTGGAGAGAATCGAGATTAGAGGAAAGAAATTCAGAATAGTCAGAAAAAGCGTGATTAGCAAATTTGACTGGTTGAACATAACGGAAGAGGACTTCTACGAAGTTGCCAGCGAACAGGGGGTTATTGTTGTGGATGATCATTTCCGCGTAAGCGATAATAGTTAAATCTATAAATCCCGAAATTATGGACGAGTTGGAAAAAATTAGGAAAAAGAAGCTAATGGAGTTGATGAAAAAAATGTCGGGAGAGGGAGGTTATTCGAATAAACAAGCAGAAAAGTATCCGGATAAGCCGGTGGAGGTAAACTCGGGCAATTTCGACGAGATCCTCAAAAAGTACGAAAACGTCGTCGTAGACTTCTGGGCTGAGTGGTGCATGCCCTGTAGAATGATCGCCCCAATAATAGAGCAGCTTGCAAAAGAATATGCTGGCAGAGTTGTTTTTGCAAAACTCAATACCGACGAAAATCCGCAGGTAGCTGCGAGGTACGGGATAACCGGAATACCGACGTTGATATTCTTTAAGAATGGAAAGCCGGTGGACAAAATAATAGGAGCGTATCCGAAGGGAGAAATAGAGAGGTGGATAAAAAGAAACCTCTAATTTTTTATTCACGCTCTTTTTCACACCATAAAATTCATAAGACTTCGACATTTAAAGAAATTTACACTGCGGGGGTTGCCGAGCCAGGACAAAGGCGCGGGATTCAGGGTCCCGTCCCGTAGGGGTTCGAGGGTTCAAATCCCTCCCCCCGCATGGCTCGTATCGTCCAATGAGTACAAAAGCAGGCTTTATTTGATGTTTTGCAGATTCTACGAGCTGATCGATGAATAGGAACGTTTTTTTAACCACTCATAGTTCTCCTTAGAAATGGTTATGTGCAACCTCGAATTTTCTCGGTGAACTCCGCTTTTTGCTGCATCTCGTAGCTTCTTATATGTCCGGACAGATGGGCTTTGTCACCCATGAATAAATGTTGTTCCACGTGTATGTGGGGATAAGAAAAGGGGCAGTTTCACTCAAATTGAGGAGTGATAATTTTATCCTGTAATTCATGCAAGAACATTCTCAACAGTTCTATAGCTTTTTGAAAGTTAAAAGTCGTTAGCTACAACTCCACAAACCGACTCTTGACTTTTTAGCTGAGTTCTGGTACGACAAGTATTCGGCTTTTTTTGAAAATTCACCTTCAACGAAAACCCTCGCATATCCGAGCTTGATAAGCTTCGCCGCAAAATCCGTCCCTTCATTCGGGTAGTACACGTAAGCCAAAAGTCTTCCGTATTTGTCTTTGAGTCCAGCTTTTCTGTCGAATTCGATAAGCACGACTTTCCCTTCCAACTCCCTCTTGACGAACTCCTTAGCTTTAACCCCCCAAAGGGCAAGACAGGTCAAGTTGGTTATATCTCCATACTCCATAGGTTTGTTTTTCTCAGCTATTAGCTCTGGCGTATCTATTCCGAGAACCCTAATTTTTACTTTTTCCCCGTTTACCTCAGCATAGAAAGTGTCTCCGTCAACGACTTTCAGAACCCTCGCTTCGTACTTAACTCCGTAATCGAAGTTTCCAGCACATAAAGTTACCACTAAAACAAGAACGAGAACAGCCTGAGTCTTCATTTCAGAACCTTCCTAATCTCCAAGCTTACGTCGAAGTTCTCTACCGAGTGGGTAAGCTCGCCCATGCTTATCACATCCACGTCAAGCTTCGCATAATCGACAATATTACCTTCAGTTACGCCTCCGGAAATTTCCAATATGACTCTTTCTCTAAGCCCTTTCCTTTTTAATTCGTTAATAGCTCTTTCGATTTCCTCGACATCCATGTTGTCGAACATTATAACGTCAGCTCCGAGCTCAGCAGCTTTTAAAGCAGACTCTGCATCACCCACTTCCACAACAACTTTCTTGTACAAGCTTAGGGATTTCGCTCTCCTTATAGCTTCCTCAAGAGGAATCACCGCAAGGTGGTTGTCCTTTATCAAAATACAATCGCTCAGAGAATATCTGTGAATTTCTCCCCCTCCGACGAAAACGGCTTTTTTATCGAACAATCTCATTCCGGGACAGGTTTTTCTTGTGGCGGCTATTCTAACCTTCGAGTTAACTTTTTTGACTTTTTCAGCGATTCTTCTCGTTTTCGTTGCTATACCGCTCATTCTGCCAATAACGTTCAAAGCAACTCTTTCTACGAGCAAAACTTTTTTCACGTTCCCAGTGACAATCATCAAAATATCTCCTTTCTCAACTTCCTGTCCATCCTTCTTACTGAGCTTTACCTCAGCTCCGAAATGTTCGAAAAGCTCTTTGACCTCTTCTAATCCAGCCACAACTCCCCTCTGTTTTGCTACGATAACGGCTTCAACATTAACATCGGGAAGAATTTCGCTCGTCAAATCTCCATAAGGAGAGTCTTCTTCAACGAATTCGAGCAATTTTTTCAGAGTCATGCTATCTCAAGCATTCTTTCTATGGCTTTTTTCGCTTTCGCCGCAACATTCTCTGGAACGTTTACCTCGTGTTTTTCCTCAGCGAGGGAGTGGTAGACGTCCTTGAGCGTTATCTTCTTCATATTCAAACACACAGCATCCTCTCTTGCCGGATAAAACTCCTTTTTTGGGTAGACTTTTTTCAGTCGATAGCACATCTCCCTCTCCGTGAAAACAACCCATATATCGTGCTTGCAGGCGTTTTTTACCATTCCACCGGTGGAAGCTACTAAATCAGCCAAGCTCCAAACTTCCTTCCTACATTCAGGATGTGCTACAATCTTCGCCTGTGGGAATTTCCTCCTCCATTTTTCCACGTCCTCTTTTGTGAATAAAACGTGAACGACGCATTTCCCGAAGTTTGGCACGGGAATAATCTTTTTTTCTGGTACTCTGCTCTGAACGTACTCAGCAAGATTTGTATCCGGACCGAATATGACGACGTTTGAGTCGACGCTTTCAACAACCTTTACAGCGTTTGCGGAAGTGCAGATGATGTCTGCATACGCTTTGCATTCGGCTGTTGTATTTATGTACAAAACAACCTTTGCCTCGGGATGTTTTCTCTTCTCCTCCTCTATCATCTCGGGCAAAAGCATGTGTGCCATTGGACACTGGGCATCTGGAACTGGGTGGAGAACCTTCTTGTCGGGATTTAAAATTTTGGCAGTTTCAGCCATAAAATCGACTCCGCAAAAGACGATAATTTCTGCATCGCTTTCCACAGCTTTCCTTGAAAGCTCCAAAGAATCGCCAACGAAGTCTGCGACATCTTGAACTTCCGGCAACTGGTAGTTGTGGGCGAGAATTATCGCGTTCTTTTCCTTTTTTAATCTCTCGATCTTTTCTCTCACCACACGACCACCTCTTCTTTCAAGTTCCTCAAAAGAGATAAAGCAGACAAAGCAGCAAGATAGCTACTCTTCACGTTTTTACTCGGAACGTTTTCCACTCTAACGTAGATTTCTCCAAACTCCCACTTTGCCAAAACTTCGTGGATGTTGCTTTCCAAGTTTTCAGCGTAAACTTCCACCTCAACGTTCTTTCCAGTTGCGAGAGAAATCGTTGAAGCTACGTTCAAATTTCTCGGAAATTTTTTCACGGCTTCTTTTGCGAAACCTTTGAAAATTAATCCCAAATTTCTTCCAAAAGCTTTCGGATTTTTCCTCGTTACAAGCTTTACCTCGCTTTCGAAGAATTTGAGGACGCTCAATCCGTCTAAACCAGCTATCGCTCCGCTTGGAACGTATATCTTCTTTCCGAATTCCTTAGCTTTTCTTTTCAGTTTTTCCAGCAGATCCTCGTCGATAAGTGCTGCCGTACTGAGAACTACGAGATTCTTTCCATTTTCGAGGATTCTCTCTCCGTATTCTTTAACAGCTTCAGCAGAGGCTGCTTCAATTACGAAATCGAAATC
>NZ_WANY01000036.1:0-4383 GCF_015521575.1 Ferroglobus sp. | reverse complement strand
TTCGTGATCTGCCTTGCGAAATTCCTTCTCCTTTCTTCATCCATGTTCTGGGTTGGTTCGTCAAAAAATACAACTCCAGCAGAGGACAAGAACTTCAGAAGAGCAAGTCTAACTGACAAAGCCGCAACAACCTGCTCCCCACCGCTCATTTGCTGAAAGCTAATCTCTCTCCCCATATATTTCGCTTTAATTCCGAAATCTTCAGTTAGTTCTATTTGCCACGAGAAGTCGTCCATGATCTCGCAGAATATCCTGTTAGCTTCCACGGAAATTGCTTCTGTGTACGCTTTTATCATTTGAGGAATCGCCTCTTTTAAAATCTCCCTAACGAGGTTAACGAACTCAAGTTTCTTCTTCAATTCCTTCGATTTCCCTTTTAGATCTTCAAATTTCTCCTCGCTCTCCTTTAAATCCTCAAGCTCTTTTTCCAGATCCTTAACGCTTTTTTCCAGCTGACCAACTTTCCCTTCAAGCTTTCCGAGTTCGAGGTTTATCTCTTTGAGCGTGTTTTCAACTTCTTCCAACTCCTCTTCTTTGTACACCTTTTTTATACTCTCGATTCTGCTTTCGACCTCTTTACCTTCGCTTTCAAGATCTTTTAGCCTTTTAACCTTTTGTTTTAGCTCAGCCTCGATTCTCTCTTTTTCTTTGACTTTTTCCTGACAGAGAATGTATCTCTCGTAGCTTTCCCTTTTCTCCTCCAAAACTTTCTCCAATTTTTCGAGAAATCTCTTTAGCTCCTCGTACGCTTTCTCAATTTTTTCGAAGTTCTTCAACTTCTCCTTTTTATCGGACAGCTCTTCTTCGAGCTCTTCTTTTAATCTTTCCACCTCTTTCAATCGTTCCTCAAGCTTTCTTTTTTCTCCAAGCTTTTGAACGCTTCCAGCCACTTTTTTCAACTCTTCTTCAAGCGCCTCTCTTTTTTCAAGTTCCTTTCTCTTTTTATCCAACTCGTTCTTCAACCTCCCTATGCTCTCCTCAAGGTCTTTAACGGATCTCTCCACAGCCTCTTTTTTCTTCAATTCGCTCATCAAAACTTTTTCTTCTTTTTCCAACTCTTCAAGATGTTTCAGAGCTTTTTCGAGCCTTTCAAATTTTTCTTCGAGCTTTTCAAGTTTCTGGAGGAGATTTTTGATTTCATCTTCGATGTTCTTGGCGTATTCTACGATTCTATCGCAGTTCTCATCAATTATCGGACAAAAGCCTTTTTCAGCTTCTCTTTTTTGTTTTTGCAGCTCTTCTATCCTGCTTTTAATTTTGCTCCTCTTGTCCAACGCTTTTAAGTATAGCTCTTTAACGTTAGCAAGTTTGGTGATTTGTCCCCTAATTTTTCCAAGCCTTTCTTCGGCTCTCTTTAATCTTAGCAATTCCTCTCTTTTTTCGTCGTAACTTTTCATTAAACTCTTTAAATGGTTTTCAAGGGCTTTTAACTCACTTTCCAGAGCTTTTAGTCTTTCAAGCTCTTTCTTTAGCTCCTCTTCTTTTTTCGCGAGTTCTTCAATCCCTTCGAGATCTCTCAAACTTTTCTTTATCCTTTCAGCCTCATTGGAGGCTTCTCTGATTCTCTCCTCTATAGCTTTGCAGCTTTCGGAGATCTTTATCAGCTCATCTCTTTTCTTCGAAATTTTTTCGAGAACTTCTCTTTTCTCTTTAATTTTGCTTTCGGCTTCCAAATATTTTTCGTAGTCGCTTTTTAGCCTTTCAATCTCCGCTTCGAGATTTTTGATTTCTTCAAGCTGATTTTTCAGCTTTTCGACTTCTGGAGCGATGAGGTTAACCTCTTTTGAAATCTCCGATTTTCGGAAAAGGAGACTTTCAAGCTCACTTTTCAACCTGTTCAATTCGTTCCTTCTATTTTCGATCTCAACCCTTCTTTTTCGAATCTCTTCTTTTCTCTTTTTTAGCTCCTCAATTTCCTTTTTTGCGGAGTTTAAAGCTGAAATAAGCCTGTCCTTATTCTCGATCTTAGCCTTTAGGTAGCTCATCTCCCTTTCGATCTCGTGAATTTTCGTTTCGTAAAATCTAACGATTTCCCTTGCGTTTTCATAGGCTTTCTTGTATCTTTCGATTCCGAGCAGCGGCGTGAATACCTCTCTCCTAACGGACGGTTGGGCAATGAAGTGCGAAATTATATTTCCCTGAGAAACGCCTATTGCATTCTCGAAGATCTCCCTTGGAGAAACCTCAAGTTTGAAATGTTGTTTTACCCATTCCGTAACATCTCTGACTCCGCTTGCAACTCTCCCAAGTTCGAGGTCCTCTATGTAGTAGTGGGTTGTTTTTCCCCCTTCAATTTTCCTCACGGCTACGTATTCCCTTTCGTCAAGGGGACTGACGAATTTAACTCTTATTTCCGCTCTCTTTTCCCCTCTTCTAACGAAATCCGAGATGTTGTAGGGAAGATGATCGAAGAGCGCAAATCCTATAGCTTCAAGGATTGTTGTTTTTCCGGCACCGTTTCTACCTATTATCGCATTAATACCTTCCGTAAACTCTATTCTCTGCCTGCTATAACTTTTTACGTTTTCGAGGTAAACTTCTCTGATCATACGCTTTCCTCCAGTCCCAAACTTCCTCCTCTACTTCTTTCTCAGCCTCCTTGACCTCTCTTTCTACTCTCTTAACTTCCCTTTTTCCGACTTTAACGAGATCGTCTATTAAGCTGAAGGCGTCCTCAACTTTTTTATCTGCAAGAAGTTCTTTGAGCTTCAACACGTCATCAGCCAAGTCTTCATAGCCGAATCTCGATAAAAGCTGCTTTAAAACTCCTCTTTCGATTTCGGCTCTACTTGAATAATCTGAAATCTTCACGTCGTAGGTGGAAACTTCAGGCAACCATTCGACTTTAAGAACGAGGGGTGAAAGAACTTCTTTAGCAATTTTCTCCACTTTCTCCTCATCGACGATGCCTTTAACCCTATACTTAATTTTCAGAATTACGACTTCCTTGCCTTTACCTTTGTTTTTAACGAGAAACTCCTTGAACTCCCTCAAATCGGAACTTTTAAACTCGTACTCAAGAAATCTGAAGGTTCTCGGGGTGTAAAAGCTCTTTTCGTGAACGTAGCTAACTTCATCGTCGACGTCGACTATGAACATTCCCTTCTCGAAAAAGCTTTCTCTTGCGTCGCAACTTTCCAGACTTCCCGGATTGAAAATGTAATCGTCTTCGACGTACTTCATGTGGATGTGCCCCAAAGCAACGTAGTCGATCTTGTTTCTATGCCTGTGCAAGATTTCAGAACTTATGCAACCGTAGATGTCCATGTACTTTTCCACTCCGAAGTGGGAAACGAATATTGTAAAGCCGTCCTTTTTAATTCTTGGCAAGTAATCGGAGAGAACTTTTTCCGTTAACGCTCCGAAATACTTTAGTCCGTAAATTCTCGCCTCACCTACGTCGACATAAGATCCGTTCTGCCCGTTCCACTCTTCCAAAACTATTCCCTCATCGAAGTTTGGCTTGAGATTAATCAGGTAGTTTTCCGCAGCCAAATAATCGAGCCACGTGAAGCGCTCTCTAAAATAACTTGCGTCGTGATTTCCTTCCACAGCAATTACCGGCACGTTTACCTTCTCCAAAACCTTAGTAGCCTGAGCGAGGGTTATGGGATCCATCTCGCTTTTCTTGTGGAAGAGGTCGCCCGCTATGATTATGAAATCAACGTTTTTGCTCAAAGCGAACTCAATTGCATTTTTAAACGCCTGAGCGAAATCCCTCATTCTTTCTTCGCTACCGTACTGTTTGTATCCCAGATGGGCATCGGCAAGGTGTGCAAATCTCACATCTTATTGTTTTTTCTGGAGCTTTTATTTCTTGTCCTCGTAACTCTCATTTTAAATGGTCAGGAGAGAGGATGGCAACTTAAGGGACAAACACCAGATAAATGATTAGAATGCGCTGTGAGTCAATGTTCTTTATTATCAGAGTAGAATTCTCTAATCTTTAGAACTAATTCATTTATCGCTATGAGATTTCTTTTCTTCTTCTCAGTTGAAATTGGTAGCTTTTCTTCAAGCTTCTTTATCCACTTCCAAACTGCTGTGTGAGAATTTCCCTCTCAAAGAGATTAAGCCCTTCTATAAGCTTTCTCAGCTTCATCGAAATTGGTGAATAATATTTTTTTCATCAGATGATAAAGTTTGGGAGTTATAATCTGATTAAAACGGCGAAAAATTTCTTATTATTAATGCTAAAATACATAACCATGGCAGTAAAGAAGGCTGTATTCTTCTTAGCTGCACTGCTAATCTTATTGGTATTATTTTTTTACAAATTTGAGCCAGATGATAATTATTTGTTGGAATATTTCCAAACAAAAAAGTCTGATTTAGAGAAAAGCATTCTTGGTGAGGGTAGATACGTACGTACAACACCACAGG
>NZ_WANY01000035.1:0-4193 GCF_015521575.1 Ferroglobus sp. | reverse complement strand
CTCTTCTAAGAATAAAACTTATGAAACTTGAAGCGGTGAAGATAGAAAATCCGGAGAACAAGTACCAAGTAATTATCGGGCAGGCGAACTTTACAATTTTCACCTGCGACGACATCTTCAGAGCTTTGCTAACGGCTGTGCCGAACATAAAGTGCGCTGTAGCTATGAACGAAGCGGCTCCAAAACTAACGAGAGTAACTGGCAACGACGAAAAGCTCAAAGAATTGGCTGCAAAAAACGCGTTAAACATCGGAGCAAGCCACGTTTTCGTCGTTTTCGTAGAGAACGCTTTTCCGATAAACGTTCTTAACACCATAAAACAGCATCCAGCTGTCTGCAACATATACGCTGCTTCTGCCAATCCGATGGAGGTGATAGTAGCTGAAACTGAGCTTGGAAGGGCTGTTCTTGGAGTTGTGGACGGACAGGCTGTAAATGCTATAGAAAACGAAGAACAGAAGAGGGAAAGGAGAGAGCTGGTCGAAAAACTCGGATACAAACTTGACTAAGCAGCCGAAACTATCTTTATCACATCGTTGTGTTTAAGTTCGTAATCTTCTGAGATTCTCCTCTTCTTTTTTGCATCTATTGCGTAGATGTACTTTTCTCCGATTTCTGTGTGAATTTTGTAGGCAAGTTCCCTTGCGGTAGTCCCTTTTTTTACGAGCAAAGCATCCGGCAAAACGTTGCCTTTCGTGTCGGTGTACTTGTTCTCGTCCTCGACCGGATAAACCACGATATAATTTAGCTCATCGAAAACCACCTTGTTTATGATCCTTTGAACCCCCGTTCCTCCGAATCTTTTCATGAAATTTCTGATTTTCTCAAGTAGGTTTCTCTGCTTCTCGTTGAGTTCTTTCAAGATTTTGAAATCTTCATCCCCGGGAAGGTACTTGATGTAGTTGTTTTTCGCCGCCATCCTTAAAGCCAATTCGTAGTAAGCTGAGCACGGTATTGCGCCGATTTTTATGAGTTTACTAATGAACTCCTCTGGAGCTTTGTCGGCTTTGTTTGCCGCTATTATCGATTTAAATCTAATCTTTCTGAGCTTTTTAGCTAAAGATAGCAGCTCTTCATCGCTAATGCTGAATATATCCACATTCCTCGTCGCCTCTTTTACCATAACCTCATTGAATCCCAGTCCAGCCAAATTTTCAGCCAAGTACTTTGCCGGGTCTCTCTTCTCCATGCGAATTCTCCTGATAATTTTGTCCCAATTTCTCTTTAAAATTCCGAAAAGCCACATGTCCAGCTCTTCTTCCAAAAACTTCACGTCTTTTATCGGATCTCTCGCTCCCACTTCAACCACGTTTCCCTCTTCATCAGTTGATCCGCTTGCGTCCACTACATGAATGATCGCATCAGCCTGCCTTAAGTTGTCAAGGAAAGCATTTCCCAGACCTCTACCCTTATGAGCCTCCGGAACTAATCCAGCAACGTCTATGATTTTTACCGGAATGAACCTCCACCCCTCAACGCAGTTTCCGCAGGGATAGACGTTAAGCTCTTTGCAAACGCACTCAACTCTAACGTGAGCGACACCGACATTCGGCTCTATCGTCGTGAAGGGATAATCCGCTATTTCCGCATCGGCCATTGTTGAGGCTCTGAAAAAAGTGGATTTTCCGGCGTTTGGCTTTCCGGCTAAGCCGATTTCTATCATCTAAGTCCCCACCTCTCGTACTCTCCTGCTTCTCTTGTTCCAATTAAAGATCGCAAGAGCGTTTTGTTACTCTTCAGAAAGTTTGCAAACTCCCTCGTTATCTCACCTTTCTTTTCGAAGTACTCTATAATCTCGATCGCCTCATCTTCAGTTTTGCACCTTTCCAAGTGGTCCAAAACATCAGGAACTTTGGCTGACTCTATCTCCCGATACAGGTTCGGAAACATCCTCCTGAACTTCTCTCTGTCCCAGCTCATCAATTTTGATCAACTCCGGAATCTCAACATTCTCCTTAATCCACACACCTTTCCTTCCCACAATACTCCCCTCAACGCTGCAACCTTCCTCCATGAAGACTTCTTCCCCTCTTACGAATCCGTAAATCTCGCTTTCCCTTGCGATGTAGACCTTTCTACCCTCCACCGCTCCGTGTACCTTCGAAGAAGTTATAGCGATATCTCTCCCCTTAACACTCCCGAATATCTCGCAGTCCCTCAGCAGTATATTCTTCCCCCTGAGGTTTCCGACAACTCTCGAAGATGCTATCTCAGCGTTTGCATTCAGTTCGATGAACTCTAAAGAAAGCTTGCTGTTTTCCGGAATTATCAACGGATTTTCGAAGTCCTCTTCAAAGAGTTTTTCCACCTCTTCAATCCTCCCAAGTCTCAGAAGTTCGAGTATGTAAACGAAAAGGAAAATTATTATTGGAAGGGGATCTTGAATCGTTATCAAACCCTTTGCTTCGAACCCTTCCTTTATCCTAACATTCCTGCCAATCTCCAAATTTCCGTAAACGACGAGCTTTCCATTTATCGAAGAAAATTCTCCTATGTATGCGTCTCCCTTGCAAAAAACGCTTCCGTCAATCGTTACCCAAGAATCGAGCCTTACCTCCTCGCAAACTACATCTCCCTTAATGTGACACCTCTCTCCTATAACGACTTTCCTTCCAGAAACGCCGTAGTCGAGTTTGGAGTTCGCTCCTACTATCACGTCTCCTTCGTGGTAAAGCATCCCCTCATCGAACTTCGCTGAGTTGACCCTGAAAACTTCAAGCATAGTTTGCCTTAAGCTCCAAACTTTTTAGCTTTATCTATCAAATCAAGCACGATGTTCATAACATCCAGTCCCCTTATCCTGCAAAGCCCGCCTTTATAGGCTGTGAGCTCGTTGAATTCCTCGATATCGTCAACCCTCACGCCCTCGTAAACTATGGTTATCGGCACAGCATCGGCGGTGTGCTCTTTGATTGTCACCGGCGTGCTGTGATCTCCGCATAAGACCAAGCAAACGTTGCTGAAGTCTAAATTAAGCACTGGCTTTAAAGCTCTGTCAATCTTCTCTATGAACTTCATCTTTCCTTCGAAATCACCGTCATGTCCGTATTCGTCGGTAGCTTTTATATGAAGAAGAACGAAATCGTGGGAGTTTAGAGCTTCCAAGGCAAGTTTAACCTTTAAATTTAAGTCGGTGTCCTTTCCACCGGTTATTCTTTCGTGTTCTATTACATCCCCTCCAAGAATTCTTCCAACTCCCTTTATCAGCGTCGTTCCGGCAACAACAGCAAGCTTCATTCCGTAACGCTCCTTAAAGCTTGGAACGTGGGGAACTTTTCCAGCACCTCTCAAAAGAAGGACGTTGGCTTTTAGTTCTCCTCTTTTCTCCCTTTCAATGTTGAAGGGATGGTTGTCAAGAATCTCGTGAGTTTTTTCCATGAACTCGTTAACGATTTTAGCCGTAAATTCAGCCTCTTCGCTAAGAGGAACGCATTTTTTCACTTTTTCTCCTATCTTTTTCGGATCTGTATCTGTTATCTTGTCCGACAAGTTCTCCCCTCTTAAAACGAGAGCTCCTCTATGTCCACTTCCCCTCTTTAAAATGAATTCCACTTCGAGCTTCACATTTTCGTTTATAGCTTCAACGAGTTCGTCCGTGTTGCTTATTCTCCCAGCCCTTCTGTCAACAACGACTTTATCGAAAACGCTTCCTTCCCCTTTTACAGTTCCGAAATTAACTCTAAAGGCGACATCTCCGGGCTTGACATCTATCCCGGCTCCAGCAGCCTCTATTGGTCCTCTACCCGTGTAGTATTTGTACGGATCGTAGCCGAGCAAAGCTAAATGAGAGGTGTCACTTCCCGGTCTTATTCCCGGAGCTATCGTGTCCATAATTCCGTTTATTCCTCTTTTGGCAAGTTCATCGAGAACTTCTTTGTTAGCAGAAGAAAGAGGAGTTTTTCCGTTGACGGGGCGATCTGAAACGCCGTCTATTACGATCATCAGAACCTTTTTCATGGAAGGAAAAAAGCGGTGTGGAATAAATTTTTTCCCCCGCAAGATTTAAATACCGTTTACCGAACACGTGTTCGAATGAAAGTAGGCTTACTCGGCTGCGGAAACCTCGGAAGGATAATTGTCGAAAATGCCGAAAAATTTGGAGTCGAAATAGTTTCCTTATATGATAAAGAATACTCAAAGGCGGTTGAGCTATCGAAAATTTGTGGAAAGCCGTGTAAAAGTTTTGAGGATTT
>NZ_WANY01000034.1:0-8966 GCF_015521575.1 Ferroglobus sp. | reverse complement strand
GGGTATTGGGACGTGAGCAAAAACGAATTTGTGTCCAACTTCCTCGATTTCATCTCCTCTAATAGACGAAACACCTTCTGGGCGGTCGATGAATTTAATCTCAAGCTTTCTTCTGTCGAGCTCGGGATGCCATATGACCTTGTTTATCAAGTCTCTTAAGCTATATCTCTTCATCCTTCGCTATCTCCACAAGCTGCCCTTTTAGATTTAACTTAAGGGATTTTTTGGCAACGGCTCTTATGAAAACGGGATCAAGACCAGTTTCTTTACTTATGTGTTGAATCGACATCCTCCCGGCTCTAATCTGCTCGATTATTATGTCAACGTAGTCCTCAAACTCGTCGTCGCTCATGAAAATTACGTCGAGCACCGTGTTGAAGTCCTTGAGGGAGCAGTAAAAGTTCGCGCTTAAATGGGTAAAGCTCACGTGATATTCTTTTTCCGGCTTGCTTTTTGGATCTTCCGGCATTCTCCACTTAGATCCGAGCATACCGGCTTTCTTTAAAATTTTTAGGGCTTCCTCCACGTTTCCTCCAACTTCCGCTTTAAGCTCGTCTATAGTCTTCCAGCCGTCAAGTAGAATTTCGTAAACTCTTCTGTAATTTTCTGACGAGAACAGCTGTAAGATCGGAATGAACTCTATTACGTCGTTGATCAGCTTTGCTCTTCTCACCGGCATCACCTTAAAAACTTATGTTCAAATTTTCTCTCTTGCGATATAAAACTCTATCTGGGGGATAAATTTTACATCTCAAGAGTGTAACTACATTTATGAAGGAGGTTAAGCTTTACACTGCTGAAGACATGGAAAAAGAGCTTGAGGAAGGTCACGATGATATTGAGGTTGCCTTAAAAAAGTGGAAGTCTATTTTAGAAGCCCTTGAAGCAATTGAAGAAGTTTCAATCCAGATAACGTCCTTCTGCCTCAAATACCAGAAGTTTGGTTGTAAAAACTGCCCCATAACGAAGTTCGACTATCCGTGTGGACACCCCTATGCGACGTTTACGATATTCTATCAGGATTTAAGGAAGCTCAGAATGGTTGCTGAGAGGCTTTACGCAGTTCTTTTAGCGATAGATAGGGAAGATAAAGAGAGCAGAAAGCACTACGTCTGAGAAAGCTTTTTATTCAGACGATGTAGATAATAAAACATGCTCCTGATATTCGATCCCCTCTACATAATGCTTGGAGTGCTCGGATACTTCATAATGTTCCTATTAGCCAGCACAGTAGCTCCTAAGATAGCCGGGAGGTTTGCTGGGAGGTTTTCCCTCTACACTTCGATGGCTATACTTGGGGTGATGATTCTTGGCATCTCAGCTCTGATAATCTACTTGGTCCTAAGCTTCGCCGGCTACTACTTCAGCCTTCTGGGAATAGTTATCTTCGTTTTGATAGTGAACCTGCTGATGTATCTCGCGTCGCCTTACATAATAAACATGAGCTACTCAGCAAAACCAAGCCCGGAGTTGCAGAGGTTTGTCGATACCGTCGCAAATAGGCTTGGAGTAAAGTCTCCAAAGGCTGTAATCGTGAGGGGGCCGCCGAACGCTTTCGCCTACGGGAACTTCTTAACGGGGAAGTTCGTGGCTGTAACTGATTCGATGCTCAAAATGCTCTCGAAGGAGGAGCTTGAGGCTGTTATAGGTCACGAAATTGGACATCACAAGCACAGGGACAACGCTGTGATGCTTCTCTTTGGTTTGCTTCCGTCGATAATCTTCTACCTCGGCTACATGTTAATACACTCATCGTTGAGCGAGAGAAGAAATCAACTCGCTCTGCTTGGATTCGCAGCGGTAATAGCTTCCTTCTTAGTTCAGATATTGGTTCTGGCTTTCAGCAGGCTCAGAGAGTATTACGCGGACTTCGAGGGTGCTCTTGCAGCTGGAAAGAGAAGCATGCAGTACGCTTTAGCGAAAATTCACGCCTTCTACCACCGCTATCCGGATTACCATGAGATGATCGCATCGGACAAATTCAGAACGCTGTTCATCTACGCTTTCGTTCAGGCTGTAGCTTCTCCGTACGTTGCTTACATCGACGTGGAAAGTATAAAGAGAGCTAAGGTAAATCCAGTCGAGGAGTTCTTGTCAACTCATCCGCCGATTCCCAAGAGGCTTAGATTCCTTGATTCTCTTCCCCTTTAACCCCACTTTAGAACCCAGATCTCTTGCTTTTCTGGAATCTTCACTTCTACTTCGCTGACGTCGAATTTTTTTACGTTTTCCTTTCCCCTCAGAAATACGTCTACCGGCTTGATGGGGAAGTCTATAACCTCGGTCTTGTAGTGCATAGGCACGACGACTTTCGGAGAGAGGATTTTCACGACCTCTTCAGCCTCCTCCGGCTCGATGGTGAAGTACCCTCCAACGGGAATCATCAAAACGTCAACTTCTTCTATTTCCTTCGCCTCACCCTCCTCGATAACGTGTCCTAAATCTCCGAGATGGCAGAACTTTATTCCATCGAGCTCTATTTTGAAAATTATGTTCTTTCCCCTCTGCGCCCCTCTCGCTTTGTCGTGATAAGTCTCAACTCCTTTTATCTTCACCCCGTTCACTTCGAACTCCCCAGCTTCGTCGATGACCTTCGGGTTTCCTCTTATAACCTCAACCTTATTGTGGTCGAAGTGGTCGTGACTTACGGTTACTATATCAGCTTCCACGTTTGGCGTTGGATAACCAACATCCTTCTCGTGGAATGGATCTGTAACAACGACCTTGCTCCCCTTTATTGCGAAGCAAGCGTGTCCGAACCAACGGAGCGATACCATGTAAAATAATCCGCATTAATCGTTATAAGCTTTCCCTTTGGAGCACTCTCGTTTCGATTGGACACTTTAAAGAGGAGGGTTATAAAAGAGGACGTCACTTGGGGAAGTTTTCCTTGAGGATTTTTCGAATGTGAATAACTACCGTTGCGGAGGATTCTGACTTCGAAAAAGTTTTCAGCTTACAACTCTCGTATTCGAAACCCAAATGGAGAGAGACATTGATGATACTTTTTACAAAAAATAGAATTTTAGAGGTAACTTTCGGCGAGGTCTCCGGCAATGGGAACTTTGTAGTACTCCCCTTGATACGCCTTTATCATTAGGACTATCCAGAGAATGAAGGCTAAAATTCCGAGAAGGCTGCTGAAAATTCCCCCGAGGAATGGTAGAAAGCTTAAGAGAAGTTGGAGGACGGTTATCGACAAGAACACGACTACCGACTGCATCGCATGAAATCTGACGAATCTGCTCTCTTTCTCGATTAAGAGAAAGATTATTCCAGTGACCCATCCGAGGAGATAAGACAGGAGGGCTTCTACGTTTTCATCAATTCCAAGAGATGTTTTCGCCATTTGATGGGCTTGAATTTTGGTAAATAAATATCTTTCGGGGTTTTTCTTCATTTGGTGAATTTTACGTGACAAAACTTTTAATCAGTTTCATATGTAGCTGATTTCATATGAAGGTGCTTGACCTTCGGGGGTTGACGTGTCCCATGCCGGTGATAAAGCTTAAAGGGGAACTTGAGAAGGAGAAGGGAGAACTTATGGTTTTAACTTCCGATCCGGGGACGCTGAGCGAAATTCCAACGTTAGCTGAAAAACTTGGATGGAAGGTTGTTAAGGTGGAGGAAAACGAATGCTTCAAGTTTACCTTGAGGAAATAGTTCTCTACAAGCTTCCATTCGTTACTGCGGCAATCTTTTTTGTGGGATTATTTTATAGAATTTACAAGTACCTTTCTGTAAAGCTGAGAGTATTTCCGGTTTTTCCCAAAGCGTCGAAAAGCGGTTTGGAAAAGCTGTTTGAATACTTTAGCGATGTGTTTCTCTTTAAAACGATCTTTTCGTCCGATAAATTTCTCTGGGTTTTATCGTGGCTCTTTCATGTCTCTCTCTTCGTAATTTTGCTCGGACACCTCAGGATGTTCCTTGGAATTAAAGTTGATGAAAATTTCACAAGCTTTCTCGGAACGTTGCTCGGAGTAATTTTCTTTCTGACTCTTCTATCCCTTTTGGTGAGGAGGGTTGCCAAGCTCAGGGTTATTTCCACAGCAGAAGACTACTTCGCCTTAATTCTACTTTTAAGCGTTGCAATCAGTGGAATGTATTTGAGGTTGAATGACGTAAGCTTAAATGGGTATTTGCTCTCTCTAATTTCCGGTGAGAAGATAGTGGTTGGAAGTTCGGCTTTGGTCGTCCACGCTCTCCTCGCTCAGATTCTTGTAGCCTATTTACCCTTCGGAAAACTCTTTCACTCAATCGGAGTTTTTCACTCTAACTATCTGGTGAGGTGGAAGAATGCCAGAGTCCGCAGCTCTGTGCGTGAGGTGCGGTAATTGCTTGGAGAACTGTCACATCTACTTATCCACGGGGGAATGGAAGCACGCTCCTCCAAACAGATTGAAAATTCTGAGAAAGAAAGCGGATTTTGTCGCTTTCGAATGCAACGGATGCAGAAGGTGCACGGTTTTCTGTCCTTTTTCTGTAGAAGTTTCTGCCTACGTTTCAAGAGCGAGGAGGGAAATTAAGAATGAAGCGAAAGCTCTTGTAGATCTTGTTGAAATCCAGCTTGAGAAGGGAAGGAATTTCGAGAAGCACAAGCAAATGTACGAGGCGGCGATAAGATTTCTTGAGAAAAAGCACAATGTAAAAATTCCCCTGAATAAAAAAGCCGAAATCCTCTTTGTTCCCCTTCAGGGAGAGCACACGATAATTCCAGCTGCAAAACTCTTCAATTTAGCTAAAGAAGACTGGACCTTAAGCTACTTCGAAGCTTCTAACTTCGCCTTCTTTCTTGGGGATATGGAACTCGCTAAGAAAGTTTCCGAGAGAATATTCAGAGAAGCAGAAGAGCTTAACGCCGAGAAAATAATCGTTACGGAATGTGGTCACGCTTATAGGGTTTTCAAGATGTTTTGGAGGGAGTGGTTTGGGAGGGATTTCGAGATATTAAACATAGTTGAGGTTGCCGCAGATTATCTTGAAAATGGAATTGTGGAGGTTAGGGGGAGTTTGACTGAGCCGGTGACTTATCATGATCCGTGTCAAGCGGCAAGAAACTCGGGATTGATAGAGGAGCCGAGAAGAGTTATAGAGAGTTTTTCGGAAGACTTCAGAGAGATGAGGCCGAACAAAGAGAGGAACTTCTGCTGCGGGGGAGGTGGAGGATTAGTAGCGATTCCGGAGATGAAGGACTTCAGAATGATAGCGGGAAAGAAAAAGGCTGAACAAATAAAAGAGACTGAAGCAAAGTACGTCTTAACAATTTGCGAAAACTGCAGAACTCAGCTTAAGGATTTGAGGGAGCATTACAACTTGAATTACGAAGTTTCCGGAGTTGTCGAGCTTCTATCCAAATTCATCTGATCAGACCGTATGCCTTTCTTCATCGCCAGTCTTGGGGCAAGGGTATCATCACCCCTCAGCCTAACGAGGGTTCATCATCCCGGCTCCGCTGAGAGGTATTTCATCATCTAAAGAAATCATCTTACCGATTGGATTTAACCCTTTCGAGCATCTCCAGATAGGACTCTCTTAGACTATCTTCCCTCTTAAAGCCGAGTTCTTCGGCGAGTCTGAAAATTTTCTCCTTAGCTTTTCCAACGTCTTCGCTGTCGATTTCGAACTCAACGAAATCTCCGAGGTTAAAAACGTGGTCGACGCAAACGAGTACTCCTTCAACCTCGTAAAGCTCCCTGATCTTTTTCACCTCTCTCACCGGCTTGAATCCGAGTTTTTTGAGAAGCTCCACAGCCTTCTCGAAATCGTCAACTTTTATCTTTATTTCTTCCCTTGTTTTAGTCTCGCTATCAAGCTTCGGACCTTTGTAGGTTATCGTCACGCCTTCTTCGTCCTTCCTAACCCTCAAAGCCTCGTCGCTCTCTTTGAAATCTCTCAGGGGGGAATTGAAGTATATGTCCTCCTCAAGTTTTCTTTTCAAAAAAGAGCCTTTCTCAGCTAACAGCTTCTTGAGTTTATCTGGCTCTTTAAGTGGAAATTTCGCTTCCACTTCCACTTTCTCTCATCTTTCCCAAATTTTTTATACCTTTCTGAATTGGCTTTCGTGATGACGATCAAGGAAGGGGACTTCGTTAAGATAAGCTACACGGCGAAGCTTGAAGATGGAACAGTGATCGACTCTACCGATGAGAACGTGGCTAAAGAAGCTGGAGTTTACGAGGAGCACGCGAGGTATGGGGATATAGTCATTGTAGTGGGGGAAGGACACGTTTTAAAGGGGTTGGAGGAGGACATAGTCGGCAAGGAAGTTGGATACAAGGGGACTGTGGAAGTTCCTCCGGAGAAAGCATTCGGCGAATACGACCCGAACAAGAAGGAGATGGTAACTCTCAAAAAGTTCAAGGAGAAGCCGAAGCCCGGGGATAGGGTTAGAGTAGGGGACAGAGTGGGGATCGTAGAGAAAGTTGTGGGCAGGAGGGCGATAATCGACTTCAACCATCCGCTGGCTGGAAAGAAGATAATCTTCGAGTACGAGATAAAGGAGAAAATAGAAGACCCAGTGGAGAAGATAAAAGCCCTGTTCTTAATCCACACCGGCAGAGAGCTTGAGACAAAAGTTGAAGACGGAAAAGCGGTAGTGGAAGTGCCGAAGGACGTTGCGTTCAACCAGTTCTTCCTCCTCGGAAAGATCACGGCGGTGAACAAAATATTCGAGCACTTGCCGGAGATAAAGGAAGTTGAGCTTGTGGAGAGATACGTTAGGGAAGAGTCTAAAGAGGAATCTTCCTAACTTTACCAAACTTTTTCACGTTTCTGCAAAACTGGCAGACTTCTGTTGAAGTCGGCTCTCCACAGATTTTGCAGCTCTTCAATTCCCCTTCGACTTTTTCCCTTTTTACGAGGCTTCTTAAAACGCCCTTCTTAAACCCCGGAATTCTTTTCTCTATCACATAAACAAGCTCCTTCCATTTTGGATCCGGAGCTTTCGGGCACTCGTCTGGGAGAAAAGTCAATCTCCTTGAGAGAACGAAGAGGAGGTTTTCTTTCTCCCCGATCTCGTAAAGGGGTTTAGCCTTTGAGACGAATTTGAAGTAACCTTCTATCCTCGGTAGAAGCTTTTCGCTCCACTCGAAGTTTCCGGAGTAAAGGTTCTTCAATACGTTCGCAACAATATCTTCGGCGCAGTGTCCTGTGGCAACGACGTCGAAGCCTTGCTCCCTTGCAAACCTGTTCATTATATACCTCTTAGCATTTCCGCAAACGCTGCAGGCTTTCTTCCTCACATCGCTTATCGTAAATCCGTATTCGGAGAGAGTTACTACGTGGAGGGGAATTCCAAGATTATCGCACAGCTCTCTGCAAACCTCTTCTGACTTCTTGCTGTACTCCCCTATTCCGAGGTTTATGTGCAAAGCCTCGACTTTAATCCCGAGCTTATCTTCAAGCTCCTTCAATGCGGCAATCATGGCTACGCTATCTTTCCCCCCACTTACCGCAGCGAGAACTCTCTCTCCTCTCTTTAAAATTCCGTATCTCCTGATGCTTCTCTCAACTAAGCTCAGGTACCTCTTCGAGTAGCACTCCTTACAGTAGTAGCGGTTTCCGATTTTCTCGATCGCATTTTTCCCGCATTCGCACCTCATACTCTCACGTTCGGTATTATCACCGAGAGGGCGATCGAAACGAAAACTATTACGGTCGTGACTTTGCTCAGGCTTTCCGCTCTCGGGGAAATCCTTTTCAATAATTCCTGAAATATCCTTCCTCCGTCGAGGGGGATGGCTGGGAGGCAGTTAAATAGCCCAACGTAAAAGTTTATCCACCCTATCCAGTAGAGGGCGTTGAGGAGGTAGAAAATCTCCTTGTCGCCGTTGAATATTTTTTCGTAAATTCCTGAGAAGCTGTTGAATGTCGTTATCGGCATTGCCATGACGAAAGCCCATCCTGCTGGATTCGTCATCATCTTTGGAATCGACTTCAACGTGGAGAGGATTCTCTCGGCGTAAGGATAACTCGGCACAATTCCCGAGACGTTGTCTCTGATGTAAACTCCCATCAAAGCTCTTTCTTCCCCTCCAAGGACGAGCTTCTTTACCTCATAGCCGGATCCGTTCCAGACCTTTAATGTGATTTCCTCTCCCGGTCTTTTGTTCCTCAAAATTTCTGCGAGCTGCTTAGTAGAGACAACTCTTTTCCCATCTGCTTCAACTATTATCATTCCCTCCTTTAAAACTCCTTCAGCGGGCATGTCCTTCATGATTCCAATTATCTCCACTCCAACCACTCCGTTAAGAACGATCTCTTTTCCGTTTTCGAGCTTGATTTTAAGAGGCGTCTTCGTTATGGCTTTTTCAAAATCTTCCGGAGTCTCAATCTTTACTCCGTTCACTTCCACTATTTTTGTTCCAGCCTCGATTCTTCCGCTTGAGTCGTGCAAAACCGCAACAGCTGGAGAGATGTAGGAGAGGAAGTGAAAGAAGAGGACAAAGGCTAAAGCGGCAACGATAAAATTCCCTGTGATTCCGCTTGCAAAAACCCTAATCTTTTTACTCGACTCAGCCTTTTTCAGTTCCTCCTCATCCGGCTCAGCAAACCCTCCTATTGGGAGAAGTAGGAGTAGAACACCTACAGATTTCACCCTAATTCTCTCAACCAAAGCCAGAATGCCGTGGCTAAACTCGTGAACGATTAAAGTTACGAGCAGCCCTATAGCCCCCCATATTAACGGAATGAACTGGTTAACCCCCGGAATCAGTAAAACGTTTCTCGGGCTTGTTATTTCTGAAGGGGATGGAGGAGATGTGAGGAGAATGTAGTCCATGAAAATTATGAGAAAGAACATGAAAGCCATTCCGAGGAAAATGAGAGGGACTCCGACTATAGCATATATTCTCCAAAATCTCTCGTATTTCGAGAGCTTTTTTAGAAATCCAACGATTCTCTTAGATCTGATCATCAGTAGAGGGCCGTATGCAGTTATGTCGTATTTGTCGAGCACACCTTTCATT
>NZ_WANY01000033.1:0-12642 GCF_015521575.1 Ferroglobus sp. | reverse complement strand
GTAATCTTTAAATATGTCTTATTTGTTAAAATAGATTTATGTCCCGATCTCTGTTTATCATTGGAATTATATTGAATTTTATGTTTTTTATAGTATCACAACCAGTCGTTGCTACTAACGTTAACAGTGCGCCAAACTTTATGTCCAAAAATGCAGCTACGCAGGAAATAACTTTGCAAAATCTCACTGTAAGCATCTCTCCGGATAGTGTGACTGCAAGTCCGGGAGATACAATAAATCTTAGACTGAAAATTGATTGGGAGCCTAAAAATTGGAAAGGCAAAGCAAACGTGACGATAGTTCTTTCAGCTGCCGGATTTAAAAAAGGATTTCAACTTCCGGAAATAACTCTTGTAAATCCGCCAATCGAAAAGGAGTTTAGCTTCACTTTACCAGTGTATCTCCCACCTTTGACATATGAAGCTAAGATTATTGTCGAGGCAGAAGGGATAAAATCTGAGGACAGTATCGAATTAAAAATCAATACTAACAAAATTCCTGGATTTGAAGTGCTTGTAGGTGTGATTGCACTCATTGGTGGATTAATGTTAAAAGGAAGAAGAACATAAAGAATTGAATTTGATATCTGACAGCATCAGTTACGAAGCGGTTTATGATTTTTGCAGGAGATTTTGAAGCCCATATCACAGCTTTTAAAAAATTTGTTTTTCTCAAAAGTCTTATATCTCCTAAAGTACGTGAGGGTCCTGTCTGTGATTGCTTTTATTCCTCTACGTTCTCATTCAAATTCATTAACTCCTCTTCCCCAACGATGTCTACAATCGTTAAACCGGTTTTTAATTTGGATGCCTCCTCTTGACTCAGTTTTTCCATAAAAACTTCATCGCTTATTATTGTACTATTTCCAAAGGGGTCCTCCACTATCAAGGTGACGGAATCTTCTCCTTCCCTCACAGCTTTAAGTTTTGCCAATATTTCTTCGCAAATCCTCACCTTCTCTTCGTCATCGCTGTTCCATCTTTTGGCCATTTCAACAACATCTTCGAACCTCATCAGAACCCCTTCAACGTTCGTTATAAATCCTTGACTTGCTGGTCCAGGCTCCATAGCCAAGCCGAGCTCAGGAATTCTGATCGTGCCTGAAGCCGATCTAACGACTTTGGCAAAGAGGTTGTTCTTGTCGACTTTCAGAGTAAACCTTACGGGATCTTTGAACTCTCCTATGAAGACATCCGAATGCTTAAAACCACAGTTGCAGGAAATCGTGGTAATCAAAATTCTTCCAGCATATGGCGTATCGTAAAAAGCCGTTAGTAGGTTTAGATCTTTTCCGCACTTCGGACACTTCATGAGCGAATTCCCTTAATCTTGTTTCTGTCGATTTTAATTCCAAGGGGTGTTACGATAATGTAATCCTCTCCCAACCCTACTATGTCTCCCCCCACATCTTCGGCAAGCTGTCTCAGATCTTTTATTATCCTGTCGAGGGTTAATTTATCGTGCTTTATAAAGGTGATCTCCGCTATAACTATGTTTCCGTCGTAAACCTGTCTTCTTATTTCCGGAACATCATTTAAGCCGGTAACTTCGACAACCCTTATGTACGTTTCTCCTTCCGTAAGTTCAGCTTCGTATTCACTCAGATCGAGCTCTTCGTATTCCTCGACGCTCACGGCTTCCTGTTTCCCGCCGAATATCTTGTCGATAAGGCCCATGACACTCACCGAATAACACTCTTCACGAAATACTATTTAAAGTTATCACATGTAAAAGCACTCTCCGCTGAAGATTCTCTCAATTTTATCCCCGCACTTAAGGATTAGCGCCCCCTCATCATCCACATTCAGAGCAACACCTCTGTAAATTTCGCCACCAACTCTGACTTCAACTTCTTTCCCTATCGTATCAAGCATCCGCTTCCACTCTTCGAGAATTCTATTCCACTCAAGATTCACGATCTCGGAGAACGTGTTTGCGAAAGAACAAAAAACGTCTGTTACGCTCACATTGTAAGTCTTTAACGTCGTCGCCTTATCTTTTAACTCCTCGGGAAGCTCGTTCTTAACGTTTATTCCGACACCTACGATCACCCTTGAGGAGAGCTCTTCTCCGACGAGTTCGCATAAAATTCCAGATACTTTTTTTCCCTCTATCAAAACGTCGTTGGGCCACTTTATTTTCGCTTTAAAATTCTCCAAAGTTTTGGCGACGACCAATCCGATTAGAATGGTAACTCTGTGGGCTTTAACAGCTGGAACCTTTCTGGGAAATTCGAAGGAAAAGTAGAGTCCCCCTTCTTTGCTTTCCCATTTCCTTCCGAGCCTACCTCTTCCGGCGCTTTGCCTTTTGGCAAGAACGCAGCTTCTTTCCTCCTTCTTAGCGACGTTGTTCGTTGAATCAACCTCTTCAAAGTATAAAAACCTCTCGACTCCGAGTTTCTTTGAGCATAGGGCGGCATCTAAGGGGGAAGGATCTGGAATTGAAAGGATATTGTAGTTTCTGTCTATCTCGTAGCCGAGACTTCTCAATTTTTCGACGAATTTCCAGACGGCGCTTCTACTTATTCCGAGGGTTTTGGCAATTTTTTCTCCGCTGTACCCTTTTTTTAAAAGTTCGTAAATTTTCAACCTTTTGTCGTTCAAGCTTATCGCAAGATCAGCGGACATATGCATCGACTACAACGTGAACGACTCCGGGAGAGTAATTCTTGACTTTCCTCATTCCCAAAATTTTAACCTCTCTATTTAACTTTTTGCAAACCGCTTCAATTCTCTTTATCGGTCTCTCTATTATTTTTTCTGGAACGCTTTCGTGATAGTGAATGTATCCTTCGCCGTTCAAAGCTCTTACAGCCACCTCAATAAAATCTTCGGCAAATATGTGACCCATGACTACCCTGTCTGCAAAGCTTTCTGGTGTGAAACGAGAATCCATGTTTACGGCAATGACGTTCCTTATTTTGTTCAGCTTCAAGTTTTCAAGGAGGAGTTTGTAAGCGTCGAAGTTTATTTCGAAGGCGTAGATTTTTTCAGCTTTCGAGTGGTTCGCTATGGGAATTGTAAAATAGCCGATTCCGGCAAACATGTCGAGAACAATTTCCCCCTCTTTTACGAGATTCGCCACTCTAAGCTTTTCGTACTGATTTCCGAGGCTGTACATGACCTTTGTGACATCAACCTTGAAAAGGCAATCGTGCTCTTTGTGTACGGTGACGCTACCTTTCCCAGCCAAGAGAGTCATTTTTGGCTTACGCTCCATACCTTCCCTCCCCTCGTCGCACCAAACAGCTTTCAGCCTTGGAAAAGTTTCAAGAATTAATTCGCCAATCTTCTCTCCAAATTCCCTCGCTTTGCCCTCCAGTTTTACTATTGCCAAGCTTCCAAGAACTTTAAAGGAAACGATACCTTTCGAAACGTTTTCTGAGAACTTTTCTCTGGCTAACCTCTTTATGTCGTATTTCTTGGCAAAAACGGGATTTTCGTCTTCGATTACTTCAAACTCGGAAAAATGCCTTTCGAAACCGTCGTAAATTGGTATGTAAACGAAACTGCCATCGAAGGCTATGAGCCTCCTTTTGTCCTTAGCTCCTATTTTTTCAGCAAATCTTCTAACTTCTTCGGCTTTAATTTTGGGAACTTTTACCACTTTCATTCTATCATCCACTTTGGGATGGCGTAAGCCTTATCCTCGATTACGGCGAGAAAAACCTCTTCACCGACGTTTACGTTGTATTCAGGTTTTTCGGCGATATAAACTCTGTCTTCGGAAAATATCTCTAAGGCGGAATCGTCCTTGTTGATGACGTAGCCGCTCTTCAATTCTTCCCTCCTAACAATGACCTTTGCTTCTTCGAGAGGTATTGTGTTTCCTGTTAGCAAATCGTAGGCTTTGTTAACCTTAGCAACGGCTATTCTCCCCTTAGCAACAACGACATCTCCGGGGAAATGCTCGGGCAATCTCACAAGATACGTCATCCTGTAGAAGTCAACACCGTCCTTCCTTCCAGCAATTTTTGCACTCTCCTTGAATTCAGCTCCGAACTCCTTCACGACTCTCTTAGCGATCTTCTTAGCGACTTTCGAGTCTCCTATGTAGAAGTCTATTCCCTCCCTTCTTTCGACTATCTTAGTTAAAAAGCTTTTCTCGCTTCCCGAAGACTCTATCTCCTCTTCAACGATCTTTGCGACTCTTTCAACCTCCTCATCGAGGATCTTTCTATTTTTCGCTCTGAGCTGAATTATGGCTTCGTAATATCCTCCAGCCTCTCTGCTGCATTTCTGACAGCCCTCTCTTTTAACTCTAACTTTAAAGAATCCCTCTTCCTCCACGTAATCTCCTCTCAAAACGCCTTTAATCTTAAAGCTGTAAAAGTGACCGTCACCGCTCAAATCGAACTCCTTTACCTCCAGTTCTGGATGGACGAAGAAGGAGCTCTCTATAGCTTTATCCAAAGCGTCATCAAAACTCAACTCTTTCCAGCTACCGGAGAATTTGAATCTGCCACACCTCGGGCAGAGAATAATCTCCACTACTTCTGGATAGCTTATTATCCTCTCCCTCTTTGCTAAGCATCTTCCGCATATTGAATACTTGCTATCCCTTCCGCAGACCGCACACTTCATCCGAATTATTACGTTGATGTTTGAGTTTATTTAACACTTTCTCGATACAGTTTAATAGTGGGCTGAGAAAATTGGGAAGGATGAGTTTGAACTCGTGCATTCAGTGCGGGACATGCATAGCAAGCTGTCCATCTGGAAGGATAACAGCTTTGAACACAAGAAGAATAATTGCCGAATTCATCTCTTCGGGGAAAAAAGTTGAAGAGAGGGATGAGATCTGGTTCTGCGTAACATGTTACGCTTGTCAGGAAAGATGCCCTCGGGGAATAGAAATCACTGACACATTAATCGAAGCGAGAAGAACTCTAGTGAGAAATAAAGGTTTGCCCGGAAGGTTGGGTTATGCTTTCACGTTTTTGATGAATCATGCAGCTTTGGTTCCGGCGAGAGAAGAACACGTAGAGTTAAGGAGAAAGCTCGGATTGCCGATATATCACGCGCAATTCGATGAAAAGGCTAAGGAAGAGGTTAGAAGAATTGTTGAAAAGCACGCTGGGAGTGTTGTGAGATGAAGTTCTTCCCCGGCTGCATGATTCACAACAGGTATCCGGGGATCGAGAAAAGCATCTACTACATTTTTAGCGTTCTTGGCATTGAAATTTCTCCGCTCGAAGGTTCTTCATGCTGTCCAGCCCCTTCAATTACAAAATCGGTAAGCGAAGAGATGTGGAGGGAAATAGCTGAAAGAAATTTGAACTTAAGCGACGAAACAATAATGACCGCCTGCAATGGCTGCTTCACGACACTTCTTGAGGTCGGAAGCGAGATTGGGAAGGACGTGAGGCACTTCGCCGAATTCCTTTACAGGGATGTGGGAATTGAAGAGATAAGGAAGAAAGTTTCTAAGAAGCTTAATTTAAGGTTAGCTGCCCACTACGGCTGCCACTTCTTCAGACCAGCTGAAAAGAAAGGAGTTGATTCGGCTGAAAGACCGAAAATTCTTGACGAGCTGATTAAAGCGATAGGTGCCGAAAGCGTGAATTACAGAACGAAAAACATGTGCTGCGGTGGAGGTGGGGGAGTAAGGGCTGCTGCAACGGAAGTGGCAAGAGAGCTTTTGGAAATGAAGCTTGAGGGTTTGAAAGAAGCGGAGGTGGATGCCATCGTGGTTATATGTCCCCTTTGCCTCTTTCAGTTCGACACGGGGCAGAAGGAGCTTGAAAAGGAAGGAAAAGTCTTCAGGATTCCGGCAATTCACTACGCTCAGCTTTTAGCTATAGCGATGGGAATGGATGTCGACGAAGCGGGATTTGAAGCCCATGAGATAATCACGCAGGAGCTTTACGAAAAGCTGCTGATGGGAGAATCATGACCTACGAGCTTTTCACCTTTCTGAATTACTTCCTCATACTGTCTTTGTTTCTCCTTCTTCTCTCGATTTTTCGGGAAAGATATGAGAAGGTATTTGTGGCTTCCGTAGTGATATCTTTCCTCTACCTTGTTTTCGTGCAAATCCTTTACTGGCGGGAAACTTTCGTGGCTTTTGGAGATTATGTGGTAAGGTTTTACCCTCCTTTCTGGATAGAAAACGAAAAGCTGTTCTTCTGGTTTTTCCTTTCGGCTGTCCTTCTTTTGAAGGTTAGAGAAGGAAAGAGTGTTTCGAAGATCGTTTTACTTGTGATGTTAATTTTCGTGATTGTTTTTCAGAACCCTTCCGATCCTCTGCCGAATCTGAGAAGAGAACTTGAAGTGTTCAATCCGGCTTACATTAGATATTACATTGCAAGAGCAACTTTCTTCTACAACTCTCCCTACATGTGGATTCATCCCCCTCTGCTTTTCATTTCCTACGCTTTCTTCCTCCACTCTTTTTCTCTCTCCTTAGCCAATAAAAACGAGTACGATTTTGCGAAGAGCGGTTACCTCTTTTTAACTCTCGGATTGATTTTCGGATATCCTTGGGCGGTTGAAGCCTGGGGTGAGGACTGGTGGTGGGATCCGAAGATAGCGATGTCGATAATGCTTTGGGTGATTTACACAGCATACCTCCATGCGAGGATAATCGGAAAGTATCATCGGGAAATTAACGTAGCTGGATTTTTCTCCCTCATAGCCACCTATTTAGCAACGTACTTGCTTCCGGGGGTGCACGCTTATGGATAACCTTATGAAGCTGACGATAGCCATCTTTTTAATCTTCTCGGCTGTAGCCTTCTCCGCCATAATTTATTACTCCCTCAACTACTCGGAAGATTGGAAAAGGAGAGAATATCGGAATTACGTCGATATGATGAACCGAATAGCGTCGCCGATAGTGTTCACAGCAATAATTCTAATTCCGATCTGCACCCTCAGAAAGATTAGGGAAAACGTTTTGTCAAGCAGCTTAATTATTGCCGGGACAGCCATCCTATTTGCGGGACTTGACTATCGCTTAGCTCTGGCTTTTTCTTCGATTGTCGCCATAGCTCTCCTAACAGCCTACTTGAAGAAGAATCTCTCAAGCACGCTGATTCATTCTGGAGTTTCTCTATTTATTCTTGACTTCGCCCTCTTCAAGGGTGATTTGCATTTGCTTTTGTTCTACCTGTCCTCGGCTCTCTATTTGGCTGGAATGATTATCCGGTTTTATCGCTCATGACGCTCGTGGTTGCGGGTTAAGTTTTTTATCACGCTCTTTCGGAACTCCTTGAGAAGTATGGCTGCGGTAAAGTTGGAGTAATGTTGGACCCACAGTACTTCACAAGGTGATGATGAATTAGCATAATTCAAATTAATAATATTAGCAAAATAAAATAAGAGGTACATAGTTAAGCTGTGTTTGGTTTCTAACAGTTGGGCTGATGTTAAATTCTATTTTGTGTTTTTGTGTTAACGGTTTAATTTCGAATCTTTTAACCTTTTTATAGCACTATCAAACTCCTCAATTAGATAATAGGCTTCGACACCGTATTTTTTAGCATTCGCTGCCATTGTTTTATCGTTCGTTATGATGATAGAGTTGGTAAATTTAGCCGTTGCTATGAAGTATGCATCGATTGCTCTACATCCAGTATCGTGAGCTACTGAAAATGCTAATTCTCTTATTTTTTCAATTGGAATTATTATGACCTTTTCGATTATTTCGTTGTATATTTTGAGGGCATCCTCTTTTTCAATTCTTCTAACTAACTGACCAATCAATTCAATCTTAAAGACTTCCGGTACAATCGCATCCAAAAACTTGCTTTGAATGACCCTAAACGTTTCTTTTGCAATTTCGTATCTGTATTCATCATATCTAAAAATTCCGTCTATGAAAAAAGAGGTATCAAGTACTACCGTCATCTTCTCTCTTCTAAGAATTCTTTTAAGACATCCGTGTCCACTTTTCTGCTATACTTCTCTATGATATCTGCTAAACCCTCTTTAATCTCTATCCTTACCCTTTCCCCATCCTTTAAGTCAACTTTCTGGAGAGGTTTAAAAACTCCCTTCTCGTATATTGCCTCTATTACCTTTCCCAGGCCTTCGAATAGTTCTTAACTTTCAAATACTTTTCTAAGCCAAACGAAGCTTAACGTACTGCACAAAACAAACGAGATTTAACATTTCACCAAACGAATAGTAACATTGATCAACAATCTTGTCATTTTGTACTTAGTTGCACTCATTATTACCGAATACAATGGCTGTGTTACCTTGTGAAGTACTGACTCAAGAAAAACCTTTAAATACTAAAATAAAAACTCAAATAAATATGTTGCGAAATCTTTAAATACTTTTACAGCCTAAGTCAGTTGTGTTGAAAAGGATTGGTATTGTTGCTAAAATATCTAAAACTGGCAATATAATTGTTAAGGCTGAATACATCCCGAAAATTGGTGCAGATGTCGTTGATAAGCGTTTGAAAAAAATCGGTTATGTGTACGACGTTATTGGGCCGGTTAGCCAACCCTATGTTGTTGTCAGACCTAAGGATAAAAATCCGGAATTATCTGGATCAGAACTTTTTGTGGTGATCGAAGATGGTAGAGGTGGAAAAGGTAAGGGAAAAGGAGGTAGAAAGAAAGGAGGTAGAAAGGGAGAAGGAGGTAGAAAGGGAAGAAACCGTTGAAGTTTGCCCTGAATGCGGAAGCCCCAGGCTCATTAGGGATTTTAAGAGGGGCGAATTCATCTGTCAGGACTGTGGTTTGGTTATAGAAGACACCTACATAGATTCAGGTCCTGAATGGAGGGCTTTCGACAGCGAGCAGAGGGAGAAGAGGAGCAGAGTGGGTGCTCCAATAACCTACACCATCCATGACAAGGGACTATCGACGATAATCGACTGGAGCAACAAGGACTACTACGGAAAAGCGATTTCAGTGAGGAACAGAGCGCAGCTCTTCAGACTGAGAAAGTGGCAGAGAAGAATTAGGATAAGCAACGCTACCGAAAGGAACTTGGCTTTCGCATTAAGCGAACTCGACAGAATGGCTTCCGCTCTTGGATTGCCGAAATCTGTTAGAGAAACCGCTGCAGTGATTTACAGAAAAGCCGTGGAGAAGAACTTGATAAGAGGTAGGAGTATTGAAGGAGTCGTGGCAGCCGCTTTGTATGCTGCCTGCAGACAAGCGGGAGTGCCGAGAACTCTTGATGAAATAGCAACTTATTCGAGAGTGGACAGAAAGGAGATCGGAAGAACTTACAGATTCATAGCAAGGGAACTCGGATTAAAATTGCTTCCGACATCTCCGGCAGATTACGTTCCAAGATTTTGCGCCGCGCTCGGCTTGAGCGGAGAGGTACAGAAGAAGGCTATAGAGATAATAAAGAAGGCTGAAGAAAAAGAGCTCACGTCTGGAAGAGGCCCAACTGGTGTGGCGGCAGCAGCAATTTACATAGCTTCCATTCTCACAGGAGAGAGGAGGACTCAGAGAGAAGTGGCTGAAGTAGCCGGAGTTACCGAGGTGACGATTAGAAACAGGTATAAAGAACTTGCAGAAAAGCTCGGAATTGAGATTATCCTCTAATAAAACTTAAGGAAATAAAACATTATTAATTATTATAAAATAGGCGAAAAACTTATAATTTTCTAAGTTTCATGACTATTTGTGGATAAGTTAATCGACGAACTCGTTAATATTGTCGGCGAAAACGATGTGCTTTATGGCTCTTCAGCTCTTTCCATCTATTCCGTCGATGCTTCCCCTTTTTTCGGGAACGCTTTGGCTGTAGTTCGACCGGAAACAGTAGAAGAGGTCTCGGAGATAATTAAGGTTGCCAACGAGTATAAAGTCAAGATTTACCCTCGCGGAGCCGGAACTGGAACTAAGGGGGGAGTTGTACCCTTCGAGGGAATTGTAATCGACATGAAAAAAATGAATGACGTCGAAGTTAACGAGGAAGACTTAATTTGCGTGGCGGAAAGCGGGGCGGTGATAGGGAAAATAAAAAAAGAAGCTGCGAAAAAAGGACTCTTTCTTCCACCAGAGCCGGGGAGTGCCGAGGTAGCCACTATTGGGGGATTTGTGGCTGTTGGAGGGAGCGGAAAAAGAGCTTTGAAATACGGGGCAATTTCCAATTATCTCGCCGGAATCGAGGTGGTTTTACCCGATGGAAAAATATTCAGCAGCTTTTACTACACGCACAAATCTCCTCCTTTTCCGAATAACATCTTCGTCGGAAGCGAGGGAACTCTTGGCATTATAACTAAAGTTGCTTTAAGGCTACTACCTCTTCCGGAAAATAGAAGAACACTAATTTCCGAATTTGAGAGTTTTAAAGAGGCTTTTGAAGTCGCAAAGAAGCTGATCAAATTTCTTCCTGAATGCGTAGAATATGCGGATGAAAAAGTTGCCGAAAGGCTTGGATATAACGGGCACATCATAGCTGTAGAGGACTTTTCGGAAAACAAAAAGCTTGAAGAGGTTTTGAGAGAGTTCGACGAGTTGAGGGGAAGAGACGAAGAAAACTTTTGGAGGGTAAGGAGTTCTATTGGATCGTTGAGTGTCGGGAGCAGGAAGCGGTTTTACTTAGCCGACGACTACGTCGTTCCTTTCTCCAAAGCCGTAGAATTTGAAAAGATTGTTAGAGATGTCGAAAAAGAGGTTGGAGTGGAGGTTTTTCTCTACTCTCACCTTGACACGTGCAATTTTCACCCAGCAGTGATAGCCGAATCTCTTGAACAAGCTCTTAACTTTGAAAAAATTCTGGAAGGTAAGATTTCCGGAATCGTTTACGGGGAGCATGGTAGAGGTTTGAAGGAGAAAATCAATTTTAGGAGGTTGAAGGAATGCTTGGACGAACGGAATATTATGAACCCAGAAAAGATTTTTTCGTGAACTGCACGAGATGCGGAGTTTGTTTGACGGTCTGTCCAACTTATAACGTCACTTACTGGGAGCACTACTCTCCAAGGGGAAGGATAGTACTTTCTCAGCTTTTTGAACTTGATGAGGAGGTGAAAAAGAGTGTTTTCACCTGTTTAACTTGCGGGTATTGCGAGAATATTTGTAATTCTGGAGTAAAGTTCACGGAGGAGATCGAAAAAGTTAGAAGACAGTTTATATCTTCCGGATACTTTGTAAAAAAGCACATGGAGCTTTACGAGGTAATAAAAGGGTATGGAAATCCCTATAGAGGAGAGCCGATAATACAGGAGTATAGAAAGGTCGAAATCATATACTACCCGGGATGTACAGCTTTATACAAGGAGAATGAGCTTTTCGAAGCTACGAAAAAACTTCTTGATTATCTTAAAGTCGATTACTTTGTTGAAGCGAAACACTGCTGCGGGTCAACGGCTTTAAGGGTTGGACTTGGAGAGGATGTTGCAAGAAAGGGTTTCGAAAGCATAAGAGAGGCTGTTGAAAAAACTGGAGCATCTCTGATAGTGACGAGCTGTCCAGGGTGTTATAGAACGATTAGAAAGGATTACAGGAAAATGTTCGGGAGTGTTGGGGCTGAAATTATGCACATCACCGAGTTTTTGTACGAAAACGTTCACAAATTCGATTTCAAAAGAACAAATTTGGAAATCTCATACCACGACCCCTGCCACCTTGGAAGACACATGAAGATTTACGAGGAGCCAAGAGCTTTAATAGAAGAGGTGGCTAAGCTGAAAGAACTCGAAAGGATAAAAAACGAAAGTTTCTGCTGTGGTGGGGGTGGAGGGGTTAGAGCGGGCTACAAAGAGTTCTCCATGATGGTTATGGAGGAGAGGATCAGAGAAGTTAAGAGAGTTAACCCAGATCTGCTTCTTTCGGCATGCCCCTTCTGCTACAGAAACCTTAAAAGGGGAGATGTGGCTGTTAAGGATATAACGGTATTGCTCTCGGAGCTGGTAAGATGATAGCTCTCAGCAGAATGGTAGCTGGAGAGGCGACGGTGTCGGAGAAGCTCACTTATAAAAGTAAGGAGAGAATACCGAAGGCTCTTGCGGAGGCGAGCAAGAAACCTATTCCGGTTGTCGTGTGGAATTCAACAGCAAAATGCAATTTAAACTGCGTTCACTGTTACGCTGCCGAAAGCCTCAACGGAGAAGAACTTACGACGGAGGAAGCCAAGAGAATGATAGATGACCTCGCAGCTATGAGGGTGCCGGTTATTCTGTTTAGTGGTGGCGAGCCTTTACTCAGGAGCGACATCTACGAGCTTATCTCTTATGCGAAAAGTAAGGGCATTCACTCCTCTCTTTCAACAAACGGAACACTCATCGATGAGAATGTGGCAGCAAAGCTGAAAGAGGCTGGAGTTGACTACGTTGGAGTAAGTTTGGATGGAAGTGAGGAGGTTAACGATGAATTCAGGGGTCTGAAGGGAGCTTTTAAGAAAGCTCTCTCTGGATTGCTCAATGCGAAGGAGGAGAACATTTTAACTGGAATAAGATTTACCGTTACGAAGTTCAATTACGAAGAGGTGCCGAAGCTTTTGGATCTTGCCGTTGAGTACGAAATTCCGAGATTTTGCCTGTATCACCTCGTTCCTTCCGGTAGGGCGGATTTTGAAATAGACATAAGCAACAAAATAAGGAGAGAGCTGATGAACTGGCTCTTCGAAAAAGCTATCGAGCTTAGGGATGAGAGGGAGAAGGTGGAAATTTTAACGGTAGACAATCCGGCTGACGGCGTCTTCTTCTATCTGAAACTCAAAG
>NZ_WANY01000032.1:0-3742 GCF_015521575.1 Ferroglobus sp. | reverse complement strand
GATAAAAGCGTGTCGGAATTTGCTTTCGCTCTTAGATGCCTTGTTATAAAAAGAGCTGCCTACTGGAAATAAAAATCATCGGTAGTGGATGTTAAAGAAAAACGAATTGATTTTGACGGGAGTTGCCAGCGAGAAACTACTTGACAGCTAGGTCTTTACATAAGGAACTTTTTAATTACTGCGAAAATGAGCTTAAGTTTTTGATAGATAAAAGCACCTTGGCTGGGAAGAGCTATTGAGGGTTCAGATTTGAATTTCGAGCAAGAAACCTTTCGGAAAGAGAAATCTAGTTGAATCAGCGTTTTCATCCTTCAGCAAGTTGTTCATATTGTATTACTACCCTCTGAGGTGGTTAATTTGACGGGACTACGTTAACCAACCGCTGCTGTGTAAATTCTGAAGAACATAATACTATAAACTTTTCGAAAGCCTCTGAAATCCGCAAACCAAGAATAGCATCCCAAGCGTATTTTCTTAGAACGTTTTTATCATTTCCCGGATTTTTAACAAATTGTTCTCAATTTTTTAACAAAACTAGGTGTAAGGGCGTTTAACAAAAAGGGAATAAGCCGCCGCCGGGATTTGAACCCGGGACCTGGTGATTACAAGTCACCCGCTCTGCCAGCTGAGCCACGGCGGCTTCAAGTTATTTGGTAGTCGAAGAGTTAAAAAGTTTTATCGTTGGAGTTTGGCGTTGCACACTTGGCAGACAGTAACTCCGTCCTTAGTTCTGTAGAAGTACGCTTTGTTTCCGCAGAAGGGACACTTCACGACATCACCTCTATGTCTCCGTACTTTTTCACGAAGTCAACAAGTCCCCCTTCGTTCAGAATCCTCAGCATAAACTCCGGAAGAGGTTTTGCCCTTATTTCTACCCCTTTACTTAAGTTTCTTATTACTCCTTTTTCGAGATCAACCTCAAGCTCGTCTCCGCTGTCGATATTGTCGGTATCTGCTATTAAAACTGGCAAACCCACGTTTATCGCATTTCTGTAAAAAATTCTTGCGAAACTCTTGGCTATGACTGCGGAAACTCCTGCAACTTTCAAAGCTAAGGGAGCGTGCTCTCTACTACTCCCCATCCCGAAGTTTTTTCCAGCAACGACGAAATCTCCTTTGCTGAACTTCTTCATAAAATCTGGATCCGCATCTTCCATGACGTGCTTTGCCAACTCCTCAATTTTGCTTCTCAAATGGTAGTACCTTCCGGGAGTGATGTGGTCTGTCGTTATATTATCTCCGAACTTCCAAGCTCTCCCTTTTAAAATCATGTGAGCAAGTCTGAAAGGAGATATTTTAAGTTTTTCAGCTTCGATTAGTAAAATTTATTAACTGAAATTATTTGATCAGAATTTATTTGTTACAATTTAAGATAGGAAAGTTTATTATTTTAAAGTATCAAATCATGTTTGGGTGATTTAAAATGAAAAAGGGTTTGGTTGCAGTGACGATTTTGCTGATCTTGGCAGTTGCCTTCGCTGGCTGTGCTCAACCAGAGAAACCAGCGGAAAAGCCAGCTGAAAAACCGAAGGCTACTGAAACTCCGAAAAAAGTAGAAGCTAAGGAAAAGAAGACGATTGTAATAGGTGTAACTGACAAGATTACAGAGCTTGATCCAGCGAATGCTTACGACTTCTTCACGTGGGAAGTCATGAACAACGTAATGGGTGGCTTAATGAGGTACAAGCCGGGAACAACGGAACTTGAGCCTTACTTAGCTGAGAGCTACGAGATACAGGAGGGTGGTAAGGTTTACATCTTCTACCTCAGGAAAGACTTGAAATTTGCTGATGGAACGCCTTGCACGGCTAAAGACTTTGAGAGGAGCATAAAGAGAGTTATGAAGATAGCCGGCGACCCCTCGTGGCTCGTAACGGACTTCGTTGAGGATGTGCAAGCGATAGACGACTACACTCTCAAGTTCGTCCTGAAAAAGCCGGTAGCGTACTTCTTAGCTTTGACAGCCACGCCGCCTTACTTCCCGGTTCATCCGAACTACAAGCCAGACGAGATCGATCCGGATCAAACAGCTGGTGGAGTTGGACCTTACAAGATAGTCAAGTGGGTTAGAGATCAGGAGCTCGTGCTTGAAGCAAACGAGAACTTCTTCGGAGAGAAGCCGAAGACTGAGAGAATAATTGTCAAGTTCTACGCGGACGCAACAACCTTGAGGCTTGCAATCGAGAAAGGAGAAGTGGACATAGCTTGGAGAACGCTCAATCCTGTGGATCTCGAATCCCTCAAGAAGAAGAGCGGACTTAAAGTCTACGAGGTTCCGGGAGGAGCGATAAGGTATCTCGTGCTGAACGGCAATGAAACCTACGGATATCCGACAGCCAACAAACTCGTTAGGCAAGCTATTGCTGCCGCCATCGACAGAGAAGACATCTCGAAGAGGGTTTACCTTGGCACCTGGGCACCGCTTTACTCTCTCGTGCCGATGGGAATGTGGAGTCACATAGAAGCTTTCAAAGAGAAGTACGGGGATGGAAACATCGAATTAGCTAAGCAGCTGTTGCAACAGGCAGGATACAGCGAGGAGAACAAGCTAAAGATTGAGCTCTGGTGGACTCCGACGCATTACGGAGATACAGAAAAAGACCTCGCTCAAGTTTTGAAGGAGCAGCTTGAGGCTACCGGAATGATAGAAGTGGAGTTGAAGAGTGCCGAGTGGTCGACCTATGTCGACTACGCAAGAAAGGGAGCTATGATGGCATCCCTCTTCGGCTGGTATCCAGACTACATCGATCCCGACGACTACACGACTCCGTTCCTAAAGAGCGGAGCTAACAGATGGCTTGGCTATCCGTACAGCAACCCAGAGGTTGATGAGTTGCTTGAAAAAGCTTCAGTGGAGACTGATCAGGCTAAGAGAGCGGAGTACTATGAGGAAGTGCAGAGAATCCTTGCTGAAGACGCTCCAATAATACCGCTCGTCCAAGGACAGCTATCCCTTGTTGCTAAGGAGAACATAGGCGGAATAACCCTCGACCCGACGATGATATTCAGATACTACACGCTATATTGGGAGGAGTAAAGATTTTCCACTATTTTTTATTTACAGAACTTTTTTAAAACGCAATAGATAGTTGAAGGCAATGTCTTCTCTAAGAACATACATAATCACAAGAGCTCTGCTTGTGATTCCGACAGTACTGATCTTGTTAACTGTAGTCTTCTTTATCCTCAGGATTCTTCCCGGAGACCCCATAGCGGCGATGGTTGGACAGAAAGTTCCACCGGAAGTTCTGGAAAAACTCAGAAAGGAAGCTGGCTTGGACAAGCCAATAGTCGTTCAGTACATCGAATATCTTTACAATATGGCCCATGGAGACTTCGGCAAATCTCTAATCTGGGGTAGAAGACCGGTGATAGAGGAAATAGCGGATAGGTTTCCAGCAACTCTTGAATTGACGATTTTCGGTTTCACCATAAGCGTTCTCATTGGCATAATTACCGGCTCAATAGCTGCTTTTAGAAGGGGTACGAAAGTTGATGCCTCCCTCAGACTTTACAGCGTTTTCGCTTACACCCTTTTCATTCCGTGGTTCGGTATGCTTTTGCAGATGGTTTTCGGAGTTTATCTCTGACTTTTACCGATAGGGGGTAGAATTGATGCCGGTTTAGCTCCGGAAAGAATCACCGGACTTTACGTCATAGACAGCTTGTTGACATTAAATTTCGACGCTTTGGTTAGCGCTCTAAGCCACCTAATTTTACCCTCGATAACTCTCGGAATAGT
>NZ_WANY01000031.1:0-6504 GCF_015521575.1 Ferroglobus sp. | reverse complement strand
GGGGAAAGCTTTACGCCGAACAAGACGCTACTGCTGCTGTAGAAAATATTTTGCTTGCTGCTCACTGCATGGGACTCGGAGCGGTGTGGGTTGGAGCTTTCAACGAAGAGAGGGTAGCTGAGATACTCAACATTCCCAGCTACGCAAGACCAATGGCAATTATCCCGATAGGTTACCCAGCAGAGAAGCCAAGCCCGAGGAGGAGAATGAAACTAGAGGAGATCACACATTGGGAGAGATGGTGATCGCCCTACTCACGGACTTCGGAGAATTTTATCCCGGAGTGATGAAGGGAGTAATCAGAAAGATTACCAAAGAGGAAGTAGTGGACATAACCCACTCCGTCAGAGCGCAGAATGTGTTTGAGGGAGCTTTTCTGCTTTACAATACCTACAAATTTTTTCCCAAAGGCAGCATATTCGTAGCGGTTGTCGATCCGGGAGTCGGAGGAAAAAGGAGAGCCTTGGCTGTTAAAACTAAAAACTACTGGTTTGTGGCTCCAGACAACGGAATAGCTTACCCATCAGCTTCCGAAGACGGAATAGAAAAGATAATCTCTCTGAATTCCGAAAAACTCTCAGAATTCTCTGGAGAACTTTCGTCCACCTTTCACGGAAGAGACGTTTTCGCTCCTGCTGCAGCTCTAATAGCTGAGGGAAAAATCGATGAATACGGAGAAGAGGTCGAAACGATGAAAGAACTCGAACTTTTTGAAGTAAAAATTGGAGAAAAGATTGCTTGCAGAGTTGCTTACATCGACCGCTTCGGAAACATCGTCACGAATTTGAGGAGGGAAATCGTGGAAGACTTGAAACCGAAAGGATTTTACATTAACGGGACGAGAATTCCTTTTGTGGAGAAGTACGAGGACGTGAAGGTTGGAGAGCCTTTAGCATTAATTGGAAGTTTCAACACGCTGGAAATTAGCGTTAGAGAAGGTAATGCGGCTGAGATTTTCGGAATTAAAGATGAGATCGAATTAGGGTGGTTTTGATGATAAATGAGAGAACACTTGCTAAGCTTGCGGAAGCCATGAATAAACACATCCCGAGAAGCAGGAGAAGTCTAAAAGAATTGCTGGAAATGAAAGATCCCACATACCTCGCCAAAGACGGAAATGAGTACTACATTGAAAAGAAGGAGCTTGAATTCATAGCCGAACACGTGGATGAAATTTACTGGGGAAGGTTCTGGATACCGATAATTCTGGAAATGACGAGTATCGGAAACGAATACGTCATCTTCGTTAGAGACAAGCTGCATGCGGAATTTATTAGCAAAGCTTTCGGAATAGATAGGTTCACAAAGCAGGGACTGATGTTGTACTCCTATGAAATGCAGAAAGTGAGGAGGAAGTTAAGAACAGCCACGCAAGTTTTCTTCAGAGTTTAGACTCACGCTTGGGATAACTTTAAAACCTCTTTTGATATAGAGGGAAATTGATGGATCTCGAAAACCTTTACTGCGCGAGATGCGGTTCGGAGTTCGATCTGAAGATTAGAAGAACCACCGGTTATACTGGAGTCCTGCACATACCAAACCTCTACTGTCCGTTTTGCGGCAGCAGGAGGTTGACGAAAAAACAAGGTATTCTCTTCTTCATTGAAGAGGAGAGAAGATGGAGAGGGTAGAAGAGTACCTCGAAATTATTTACGACATCCAAAGGAGTAAGAGGAGACTCGTAAAAACTGGAGAGATAGCGAAAAAACTTAAAGTTAAACCAGCGAGCGTAACGGAAATGCTTGCGAAGCTCCAAAAGGAGGGTTACGTTGACTACCAGCCTTACAAAGGAGTTACACTTACGAAGAAAGGGGAGGAGATTGCTAAGAAGATAAAAGAATACCATTTAATTTTTGAGAAGTTTCTTGTGGAGTTCGTCGGGTTGAGTAAAGAAGTTGCTCACGAGATAAGCTGCAAAATCGAGCACGTTGCGAACGATGATGCGATCAGAAAGATATGCTACTTTATCTCCCAGAACTGCGATCTCTGCGAAGAGTGCGAGTTTAACGCGAGTTCCCTCGAAAGAGTTGATAGCGGAAGATTCAAAGTTTTAGCAGCTCCAAGCTATCTCGAAACCTTAGGAATTAAAGTCGGAGGGAAAATAGAAGTTGAGGGAGGAGAAGTCCTAATCGATGGAGAAAGGCTAAAGCTTTCGGATGAAATTAAGAGAAAGGTTATCGTGATCAGAGATCAATAGCTCCGTTGTTTACAGCAATTCCAGAAGCGAGGGAAACAGCCGAAAGCCCGGACTTTTCGCAGACCTCTATTGCGGAGTTTAAAATAGCCGCTTTCGATACAACAAGAGGAATTCCAGCTCTAACACATTTCAACGCTATGCCTTTAGTTATCCTGCCCGAGAGAACTAAATAGCTTTCGGAAAAATCCACCCCGTTTTTGTAAGCTTTTCCGATAGCCTTGTCAACGGCATTATGCCTCCCAACGTCGTAAGAACAGTAGATTCTTTCATTTATCACCGCCGCTGTATGATAAGCTCTCGTTCTCCTATAAAGCTCGGTCTCAATAACTCTTAGGGATGCCAAAACTTGATCGATTTTAAATTTCCTTTTGGGGAAAACTCTACCTATGTTCTCGTCGACGTATATGCCTATGCATCCAGAAGAGTTAATGGAAAGAATTGTCTCCTTGACGTTTTCTATTACTCCCACGTCTCCTTCTACGTAAACCTCCGGATTCTCGCTCAACCCTTCGCTGATGGAGAAGCCTATTAACAGCTCTTCCAAATCGTTCGGGGAGCACATCATCCTGAAAACTCTTCCTCCAGCGATAACTTTCAGCTCAATTTCTTCCCCTATTTCCAACCGCTTCCCTATCTTCACAATATCCACAAAACCGTTTTATTCTCACTAAAGATTACTTTTTCGAATGAGGATCGTAAACCTCAGACTTGAAGATAAAATTGTTGAAAAGCTCGACGAAATCTCTTCAAAGTTCTTAGTATCAAGGAGCGAGCTGATAAGACAAGCGATAGTGATGTATCTTTCCGCTCTGGAAAACCTCGGATTCTACTTTAAACCGTCCGTTCTCCTACCGAAGTTGGACGTTTACGAGGAGAGAAATTCGATATCGATAGATTTCGGAAATTTCACATCTCTGACAATTCTTTCATTCAGCTACGCCGGAGTCGGAGAGAAAGAAAACGACTGGTTAAAAGTTAAGCTTGAAAGAGTTGCGGAGATTTTGGCGAATCAAGTGAGGGTAGAAAGTCTAACGAGATTCGTTGAACCTTTTGTCGGTTTACTTTCAACGGGAAACGATATAGACTACAGCCTCAGGTTTTTCAAACTTTTAAAGAGCTTTCTAAACTTCAGGTTGATTCTTGCAAGCTCCGAAAACATCATAGAAACCAAAGAGTCCTTCTTCTCGCTGACCGTTGCAGGAGTAAGAGATATGAAAGTCAGGAATTCTCCGAAGAGGGGAGAGAAGATTTTCCTCTATGGCAAGATTTTGAAGGAGAAAGAACTGATGAAAGAGAGGGGAGTAGATGCTAAACTCGTTGAAAAGCTTGCCGAATTCGTTAAAAACGGAAAAGTAAGTTCGATTTTTGCCGTGAAAAGCGACGGGCTTCTTCAGACTTGCAGCATGGCAGCCTCCTTAGCTGGAGGAAAGCTCGTTATGAAGAGAAGAGACGAAAAAGGTTGTCCAGCCACAGCCGTTATAGTTACAGCCGAGGAAATGCCCCTTTCAGGAGGAATCGAAGTCGGAGAGATAATTTAACTTTTCCCTGTTCGCCATTCTGTGAGCCTCTCTTATCGGAATCGGAAGTTTGTAGTTTCTTATCGTAGCAACCACGACTTTTAAAGCCGTCTCCGGAGAAATCATGTTTCCCGGAGAGATGTAGATCGGTTTGCACCTCGCGCAGGGTTTGTAAGCGTAGCCAATCAGCTTTCCATCGAAAATTCCTCTGCTCTCTCCGCTCCTTTTCGGCTCTTCGAACTTCCCGTAAAGAGGTTTTTTCGTCACTCCTACGCTCGGATTTTTCAAGGCAACACCGACAAAGGTTGCCAATCCGCATTTCCTCGGGTGAGCTATCCCACTACCATCGACTATTACCACCGTCCTTTCCCTCAAAACCTTCCTAACGGCTTCAACAGCTGAATCCCCTTCCCTAAACATTAGGAAAGTGGGAATGTACGGAAAATCCACCTTTCTGAAGTCAACGCCCACTTCCTGAATTCTCAGCTCGGGAAAGCTCATAAGCACCGCTGCGGAAACAACAAATTCTTCATCGTTCTTCTTGAAAAAAGCCTGATCCACACCCACAACGTACTTAATCTCCTCGTAACTAAGAGCGTCCTCCAAAACGACTTCCTCGGCTATTCTTTTCTGAAGCTCCACGAGTTTATCCAAACTCCCATCTCGCAGAGAGGAAAGCCGGTCCTCTAACATCTATTTTTCCTCCTCTCGAAATGACGTAGTTCCTCAGCTTCTCATCAATTTCAACGTTTATGTCCCTCGGAGACTCGACAACTCTAACCCTAACTTCCCCATCTTCCCTCCTAATCAAACTCTCTTCAATTTTAGCCGCCGCAAGGTATGAAAAGGCGTCAACGTATCTTATCCCCGTCTCGACACCGTTCTCAAAGTACTCCGACCACTTATCCGTTCTCGGAATTCCGTAGATGTTACCGTTGTAAACAACCAACTCGTTAAAAGCAGCTGGCCCGCAAAGCTTGACGTTCTCCCTTTCAAGAACGTAAACTTTCAGATGGACTCCGAAGAAATCTCCCTCGTAGGCTAAAAATTCGCACGGACCCATTTCATCCCTATGCTTTTCAAAAGTCCCAATCACGGCTTTTGCAATTTTAACTCCCTCTTTACTTTTTGGAACTTCTCTAAGCTTAATTCTCGACGCTATCTCCACGTCAGATAGAGTTAAATTGTCGTGAATTTGAGGATAAACGAGTTTTCTAACATCCTCAACTCCATAAATGACCATGGCAAGTCTCTCCACACCCATGCCAAGGTTTAAGACCGGCACATCTATTTCGTAATTGGCTAAGGCAATAGGAGAGTATATTCCGAAAGTTGCGACCTCTATCCACTCCTTTCTGGATGGATGGTAAACGTAAACCTCCGTCTGAGTTCCGGGAATGTAATACTTGCTCTTCTTTTCATCCTCTTTGAATTTCACCCTCTCGAATCCGAAACTGCTCAGCAAAGCTTGGGCTATTGCTTTCCCATCCTCAACGCTAACATCCTCATCCGCGTAAACGCAGCTTGCCGAGAAGTAAGTATAAAGTCTACTCGCATCCTCTCCCTGCTCTCTCCTAAAGCACCTGTCTATGCTGAAGAGCTTTATTGGGAGAGGATACTTTTCGATCAGTTGCTTCAAGGTTATAAACCACCCGGTGGTCATGTGACTCCTCAAAGTCAGGTTGTTGGCAACGGGCTTAAGCTCCTTGAACTCCGGAAAAACCTCATCAAGAATTTTTAGAGCTGTAGAGTCGTCAATGTTTAAAACCTGAGAAATCCTATAAGCGAGCTCGTCTCCTCCGAAAACACCCTTTTTGTACAGATGAAAAACTTTTCTCAGCCCTTCAGCGTCGAAATCCCCGATGATTTCCCTTATCCTCTCCACCTGTTTTTCAGAGATCCCGACGTTTGGTCTCGGCAAAGTTGCCAGATAAAAGCATCTATCCAAAACCGCCAAAGCCTCCTTCCCGAACTGCTTTTTAACGTGAACGTCCTCCACTATCAGCGGATTTATAACTTCCGTAAATCCCAAAGATAAGTAAGCTCTTCTCAGCTTCTCTATCACTTCGTAAACTGGGTGTGGTTTTCCTATCGATATCACGTTTCTTGGATAAGCTTCATTTAAGCTTACCTCTTCAACAACCTCTTTTCCGGACTTCCAAGCCTCTTCAAAGTCTTTTTCAGCTTTTTTCTTCCACTCCTCCGGATTAAACTTCAACTTTTCCCACCCTCTCCTCGATTATCTTCCCGAAGGAAATCAGAGCTGATTCGGAGAAGTGATTGCCCATCAGCTGCACACCCACTGGCAACTTGTCGACTTCCAGAAGTGGGATCGAAAGGGCTGGAATTCCTGCTAAGTTCGCTGGAACGGTGTTTACATCAGCGTAATACATCGTCACCGGATCCTTGATCTCCCCGATCTTAAAAGCAACGTCCGGCATCGTGGGGGAGATTAAGATGTCGAAGCTTTCGAAAGCTCTTTTGAAGTCGTTTATCACAAGAGTGCGGACTTTCAAAGCTTTCAGGTAGTACTTCCCGTAATATCCGGTAGAAAGGGCGAAGCTACCCATCATAATCCTTCTCTTTACCTCTTCCCCAAAACCCTCAGCTCTAACTTTAGCGAAGAATTTCCTCCAGCTGTCAAGCTTTTCAAGGGTGTAGCCGTATCTAACTCCATCGTACCTCGCTAAGTTAGAAGAGGCTTCGCTCATCGCAATTATGTAGTAGGCTGGCAAAGCGTAATTCAGCGAAGGTAAGCTAACCTCCTTAACGTTCGCCACGTTTTTAAGC
>NZ_WANY01000030.1:0-4506 GCF_015521575.1 Ferroglobus sp. | reverse complement strand
GGACTTTGCAATGGATTTTATTTCAATAAAGCCGGTCAAATCTACGTTTCGAGGTGATAGAGATGGTTGATCTTCTTGGTCCCGGAGGAAACTTGGAGATGGTTAGGAAGGTTTTCGAAGCTGGAGCTGACAGCGTTTACGTCGGAGTGAAGGGGTGGAGCAGGAGGAGTAAGAAGTACGAGCTTGAAGATAAGGAAATTATAGAAGCTGCTAAAATTGCTCACGATTTTGACGGAGAGCTAAGAGCTGCTCTGAACGCTTTTCCCAAGCCGGCTGAGTTTGAAATGTTTAAAGAGAAAATGGAATTTCTGCATTCTGCTGAAGTTGATGCTGTCATTCTCAACGACTTAGGTTTGATGAGGTACGTGAAAGAGAACTATCCGGATTTCAAAATAGTGGCGAGCATAGGCTGTAACGTCATAAACTACGAGGAGGCTAAGCTCTACAAAGAAGCTGGAGCTTCGATGCTTGTAGCTGACTGCAAGCTCACGCTGGAGGAGATAAGGGAAATCAAAGAGAGAGCGGGGATAGGAATAGAGATTTTAATCCACGCCAACACAGATTTCACTTATCTTGGCAAATGCTGGATGAGCAGCTACAAGTCGCTAAGATACGAGAAAATCGGAGAAAAATCGTACTACATCGGAAGTCCTAACAGGGGCGGAGTTTGCTTCAGACCTTGCCTCTCTAATTGGTGTCTGAACAACCACGCCTTCGGAAACCTTCCGAACGACATGTTTTTACTGCTTAGAGAAATCCCGGATCTAATCGAAGCTGGAGTTGACTGTTTGAAAATTCAGGGAAGAGAGTACAGCACCGAATTGATTTACGAAATTGTGAAATTCTACAGGGAGTTTATAGAGGCTATCGAGAGCAATAACGTTATTTTCGAAGAGTGGGAAAGGAAGCTTGCGGAAATTGCTAAAAGAAGAGACGCCGAGAGATTGAGGAGGACTTTGGAGCTCATGGGTGTTGCGAGAGGTGAGAAAATTGAAATCTGACCCTTTCGCCGAATTCTTAGAAGCGGAAGTGGAAGAGGTAAGGGAAGGTTATGCGAGGGTTTCCGGAGTCGTGAAGAAGGAGTTTTTAAACATCCACGGTACAGCTCATGGCGCTTACATTGCTGCTTTAGCTGATTTTGCCCTCGCTTTAGCTGCAAACTACGACATGAAAAGGATGGCGATCAACATTTCGATAAACTTTTTTAAAGGTGCCAAAGAGGGAGATAAGCTTGTAGCGGAAGCTGAAAAGATAAGCGGAAGAAGGACAGCTTTTTTCGTCATCAGAGTAAAGAGGGGAGATGAAGTTATTTCCGAAGGAACGGCCATAACGCTGGCAGTTTAGAAGTTTGCAATAAAAACATTTTAAAGCTTTTTCGTCCACTGATTTTTGGATGAGAATACCACTGTACGTCGAATTAAATGGAAAGAAAATAGTTGTAATCGGTGGAGGAGGAGTTGGGACAAGCAGAGCGAAGAAGTTCTTGAGTTACGGAGCAAAGGTTGTTGTCATAAGCCTCGATTTTTCCGACGAGCTGAAGAGGCTTGAAAAGGAGAGAAAAGTGGAACTTGTTTACGGTGATGCGAAGAGAGCAGATTTTCTCGAAAAATACGTGAAAGATGCGTTTATGGTAGTGGTGGCTGTGGGAAGTAGAGAAGTGAACGAAGTTGTTGAGAAGCTTTCGAAAAAGTACAACTTTCTCAAAAATTTCGCCAACGATGCGGAGAGAACCGAAGTCGTAGTACCTTTCGAAGGAGAAGTCGAAGGAATAAAAATAGCCGTAACGACTGAAGGAAAGAGCGGGATTGTCGCAAGAATCGTTAGGGACAAAATACTCGAAATGATAAAGAGCGACAGGGAAACCATAAACCTTCTGAGGGCGATGCACTTTTTTAAGAGGTACATGAAAGATGAGGAAATTCCCGTCGATATTAGGATGAAGATGTACTTCGCCATAAGTTCTGATGAAAAGTTTCTTGAACTCGTTAAGAGTGGTAGGATTGAGGATGCTAAGACGTATGCGGTAAACTTTTTAAGGGAATACTTGAGTGGTGAGAGGGATTTGGATGAGTCAAAGACGAGAATTCAATTTTGATGTCGATTTGCTGATGGCAGCTCAATACAACATGCCCCTGACGGAAGAGCCGTTCGTAGCTCTTTCGGAAAAGCTTGGAGTCAGTTTCGATTACCTAAAAAACGAGCTTGAGAGCTACCTGAGGAAGGGACTGATCATAAGAATAGGACCTCAACTGAACTATAAGGCGTTTAGAGGGGAGAGCGTAGCAGCTTTAGTTGGAGTGAAAGTTGAGGAGAACAGAATTTTCAAAGTTGCAAGGATGATAAATAACGAAAGCGGCGTAAAACACAACTTCTTGAGAGAGGATGAAAATTACAATCTCTGGTACACGATAAAAGCAAAAGACAAGGAGGCTTTAATTGAGAAGATCAAAACGCTGATGGAGAAGTGTAAAGTGGAGGACTACATCGTTTTACCGAGCAGGAGAGTTTACAAGATGGATGTGAAATACGACCTTTACAAGGGAGTTTCTTGGAGTAACAGAATTGAGAGAAACGAAAAAGTTCCTTTAGTTGAAGAGCTTGGAATTAGCCCAAAGCTTCTGAAAGACATGGAAAAGAACTTTTCCGTGGAAGAAAGACCATTCAGAAAGTTTGCTGAAAAATACGGAATGAAGGAAGGAGAGATAGTGGATCTGCTGAAGGAGTTAATAGAAAAGAGAGTCGTGAGGGATTTTTACGCCGTGTTAAACGGAGAGAGAGCAGGCTTTAAGGAGAACGGTATGAACTTAGTAAGAACGGAAAGTCCGGAAAAAGTTGCGAAAATTTTGCTCGAACTTTTTCCTCAAATAACGCATCTTGTTGAAAGGGAATGTCCAGAGAACTGGAACTACCCCCTCTATTTCATGGTGCACGCTTTTGAAAGGGAAACCATAGAGAAAATTGCTCAAGAAGTTAGGGAGATTGAGGGAGTTGAAGAAGTGAGGATACTCTACAGCAAGATGAATTTGAGAAACATCTAACTTTTTTTTGGTTTAACGGGAATCCTTCTCTCGTATCCACAGTTAAAGCAAGTAACGATAACTCTTGACTTGTGAACCCTCACCCTGAACTTCCCCTCAGCGTAGGGATAAAGACACTTTTTGCAGAAAAAAACTTTGAGCTTTCCAAGTCTGATTCGGTACTTTTTCGCTATTTTCACCGCCAGCTCAACGTATCTTCTTGCCAGCTCGTAATTCTCTTTTTTAATTTCCTGAGCTTTATTGAGGAGGAATTCAATCCGTTCTTTTGCGATTTTCTTTTCGAGGTCTTTCTCTCTTTTCAAAGGCATTAACAGAAAAATTCCAAAAGCGGGTTTTAACATTTTTGAGCGATAATCTTAAATTCAACTACTTGCTCTACTTTTTAAGGGCTCGTGGTCTAGCGGTTATGACGCCGCCCTTACGAGGCGGAGATCGCCGGTTCGAATCCGGCCGAGCCCATTCAAACACATCAATCTAAAGATTTCAATTTTCATTGGTTTTCTGGTTATTGAAGAGCTTAATAGTTGATCAATTCTCTCAGAGAAGTCGTTTCTGACTTTTCTTTAAAAATATATACCTTCCTTTCGAAAATTTTAATGAGTAGATAAGCTCTTTCTTGCTGTTTTACAGACAAATCCTTTGATTTAAAGTGCAAGTTTCCATACATTTCGGCAAAAAGCAAGTCGAAAGAGTTGATCAACCACTATAAAGTATTCGGGATTTCCCCAAGTTGCTGTCGAGTCAATGCAAGCGAACGTATCTTTTCAAGTTCATGATCCCTCAGGATGTAAAGTATATATCGAGGATGATTCCAGAGTTCGAGAGGCTGAACAAGGAGCTCCAACGTTACGACGTCCTCGAATACGATCACTATTCGAACGAGCTGAAAATCATCAGAGCAAGCGAAATAAACAGGAGGACGAAGCATTATGGTTAGAAAAATAACTTTAGTATGGGATGATTGGAATGTGGATCACATTGCGAAACATGGTGTGAGCGTGGAGGAAGTTGAAGAGGCTGTAAAAGATAGCAGAAAAGTAATTTGGAAACATAGAGGAAGATACGTGATGATTGCATCAGCACACGGAAGAATTCTTTTCATAGTCTTGGAGAAAATTATAGGAGAAAAGAATTCGTATTATGTGATCACTGCCAGAGATGCAACTAATTCCGAGAAAAGAATATATAGAAAAATGAGAAAGTGATTGTGATGAAATTGCCCCGCTATACTGAAGAGGAGATTGAAAAAATTGTGGAAGAAATTAGGAAAGAGATAGAATCTGGTAAGGCTGAATTTAAATCCGTTGATGAATTCCCAGAATTCAAAGATGTAAAAGTTGTTTCAGTTTATGTTGGGGATAGAGTTCTCGTTAGAGGGCATTACCGCAAGATTAACGGAAAGAGAGTTTACGTCAAACCATACTGGAGAAGGAGGAGGAAGAAGTAATCTGAAAATCGTTTTAAAACT
>NZ_WANY01000029.1:0-7343 GCF_015521575.1 Ferroglobus sp. | reverse complement strand
TGAAATTCCAAATTTTGGCTTTTATCTTAACGGAGAGAAAATTATAGCTTTAGTTAAAACGTATTACTGGCTTCTTGGAATAGTTGTCGGCTTTTTTGGGTATAAGTTGACAAACTATTTAGTCCTCTCCTACCCCTACTACGTTAGAAACAGGAGAAAGAGCGAGATCGATTTGTACTTGCCTCATGCTGTAAACATGATGTACGGAATGGCTGTTGGAGGATTGAATCCAATAGATATTTTCAGGGAGATATCGAAGCTTGAACATCTTTTTGGAGAGTTGAGTGTCGAATTCAAAGAGATCGTTAAGAACTTCGATGTATTTAAGCAAGACTTTTTCACGAGTTTAAGAATGGTTAGGGATACGACTCCAAGTGAAAAGCTCTCCGCATTTTTGGACAGCCTGATTTTGGTTTTACAGGGAGGTGGAAAATTTTCAACTTATCTGAAATCGAAATCCGAAGAATATGAAGAGGAGAAGGAAATCGTCTTCGGCGAGGTTATGAGCTTCATGGAAATTTTATTTGAGATTTACATCTCAATATTCATGCTCTTCCCCTTGCTGCTTCTAATCGTGCTCGTGGTTTCCAAAATGGTTTCAAGCGAGATCATGTGGGGCTATTCGAATCTAATTTATTTAATTCTGCCAGTTTCGACGGCTTTCATAATATACCTTGCGCGATCGGCAATTCCCCTACCGAAAATAACGATTAAGCACGTTTTTGAAGAAGTTCCTTTAATTAAAGTTAACGTTAGCGGGGAGGAAAGGAGGTTCAAAGTGCTCAGAATTAAAAAGCTCTTGAAAAAAATAGTCTCCTTTATTTTGCATCCCTACCGAACGAGTTTGGTATTCCTGAATGTGAGAATTGTGGTTGTGCATCTTGTACTTTACTCGGCAATAGCGCTATTGCTTCTGCAAAGGCTTGGAGTTGTAATGAGCGAGCATTACGTTCTCCTGATTTTCTTAGCGTTACTTCTCGTCACGTTTATAGTGGAATTAAAGAACAAAATTCTGAGAAGGGCTGAGGAGATGTTGCCTGAGTTTTTTAAAGAGTTGGCGATGCTCAACGAGTCGGGAGTTTCTATTTTCGAAGGAATAAAGCTTGTAGCGAAATCGGAAGTGGGAGTTCTCTCTAAGGAGTTCGAAGGGATAAGCAGAAGTGTGGAGTTGGGGGAACCGATAACTAAATCTCTTTCGAAGCTCGTGGTGAGAATAAAAAGCGACATCTTTGCCAAAGCCGTGCCTATTGCTGTGAAAGCTCTTGAAACCAGCACGAGCATAAAAGATGCGTTTATAACGGTTTCAAGGTATGTGGAAGCGGAATTAAGCTTTAGAAAGAGGTTGAAATCGAATTTGATGCCCTACGTGGCGATAATTTACTTAACCGTCGTCGTGTTTCTGTTTGTAGCGTATTTGCTTATTTCCAAATTTTTGGTAACGTTCTCTGGAATGAGCGTTAGTTTTATGGGAATACAAACAACCTTCGACGTGGATTTAATAAAAGAGACTTTTATGAAGACGATTTTGCTCGTTTCGACTCTCTCCGGAATTATCGCCGGAGCGATAGCGGAGATGAATGTGGGGAGTGGATTAAAGCATGTTCTTGCTTTAACTGCAATGTCGTATGCGGCGTTTAAATTCCTGATCGTTTAAGAAAAATTTCTTATGAAAGCAAATCCGAGAAAAATTTGTCTGATTAGTCAAAATTGTCGATTTTCTTCAGAGTATTGTTGAAAATCGGAAATATTCTTGGAAATTAAATGAAAGGAACAAAGGGTATTAGCAAAAGATACTTTCCACAGGAAACGAAGGGGTGGGAGGGTAATAAATCATGATAAATCTTGAGGTGGTTAGGATTGAAAAAAACTTGCAATTACACTTTTGTCATCGAAACGAATTTATCTGAGCTAAATAAGTTATAATTTCGTTATGAAAAGACTTGTAATAAAAGACTTGGAGAAGTGCGTTGGTTGTGGGCTTTGCATGTACGCGTGCAGTAGAAGAAATGCCAGAGATCCCGAAATTGGAGTTAGCAAGTCGGGAATTTTGGCTATAAGTTTGAGCGGTTTTGAGAGGGGTGCGACGATAATTTTCTGCAGAGCTTGCAGCGAACCTCCTTGCGCTCAGGTTTGTCCGACGGGAGCGATGGCTCCAAGAAAGGAAGGTGGAGTTTTCTTCAAGGAGGATTTATGCATAGCCTGCGGAAATTGCATGGAGGCTTGTACGATTGGAGCGATCTTCCAGCAGGAGAATGGAAAACCAGCCGTTTGCGTTCACTGCGGATACTGCGCTAATTATTGCCCCCACGGAGTTTTAGCTTATGAGGAGGTGAAATCGTGAGGAGCAAAGTACTCACGATAGATCTTTCGAGGTACAAGTACTGGGTTGAGGATAGAAAAGACCTCTTTGAAGAGTATATCGGTGGAGTTGGAGTAGCGGTTCAGCTTTTAAAGGAGGAGCTCGAAAATGCGAGGGATGTTGACCCGCTAAGCGAAGAGAATGTGATAGTTTTTTCCACAGGACCATTCACACCGGCTTACCCTCTTGCCTCGAAAACCGTTGCTTTATTCAAAAGTCCTTTAACGAACAACCTCGGGGAGTCTCACGCCGGAGGTAGAAGTGCGGCAGCCATCGCAAACGCTGGTTACGGAGCTATTGTGATTAAGGGAAAAAGCAGAAAGCCTGTTTACATAGTTGTAGATGAGAACAAAGTTCATTTCAAAGACGGAAGGGTGATTTGGAGCATTCAGGACTCGATAGTGACTGGAAGAATTATTGCTGAAAGGGAAAAGGGAAGGGGAATTAGAACGGTAATGAGAATTGGTGGAGGAGGCTTGAATTTGGTGCGATATGCTTGCGTTACTACTGAGACTTACAGACACTTCGGAAGACTCGGGCTTGGTGCAGTCTTCGGGAGTAAGAATTTGAAAGCTCTTGTTGTTATGGGGAGGAAGTCTTTCAAGCCGAAAGACAAGGAAGGTTTCAGAAAAGTTTACGATGAGATATACGATTTGGCTGTAAAATCGGATGCTATGAAAAAGTATCATCTGCTCGGCACCGCCGTAAACGTTTTACCTCTGAACGAGTTCGGAGGGTTGCCAACGAAAAATCTAACCGAGCAGAGGTTTGATAAAGCTGAAGAGATAAGCGGTGAGGCTTTAGCTGAAAATAACCTTGGAAGAAGAATTGCCTGCGCTCACTGTCCGGTGGCTTGTATTCACATAGCAGCGTTGAGGGAGGAATACGAGACTGAAAAGTACTTCTACAAGACTTTGATGATAAGCTACGATTACGAATTGATCTATGCTTTAGGCTCGATGCTTGGAATTGGGAGTAGGGAAGGTTTGCTCAAACTGATACATAGGGTTGAGGTTTACGGACTCGATGCAATAAGCACCGGCGTTTGCTTAGCTTGGGCTACGGAAGCTTACAAGAGAGGATTGATAAGCAAGAACGAAACGCTCTTAGATCTCGAATTCGGAAATTACGAAAATTACATTAAAGCCGTGGATTACATCGTCTCCCAGCCGAACGACTTCTACAAGGCTTTAGCTAAGGGAGTTGATGAAGCTTCAAGGATTTACGGCGGAAGAGAGTTTGCGATGGCTTTCGGTAAAAACGAAATGCCCGGCTACAACACAGGCTATGGAGCTTACGTAGGATATCTAATTGGTTTGAGGCACAGCCATTTAGATGGAGCCGGCTACTCAATAGATCAAAAGTGGAAAGACTACTCGCCGAAGGAACTCGTGGACGAGCTTATAAAAGAAGAGCAGTGGAGACAGATTCTTTCAAGTCTCGTAGTTTGCTTCTTCGCAAGGGGAATTTACAAGCCGGAGATCGTTGTTAAAGCCTTTAAACCGCTCGGAGTCGAAACTGACGAGAACGAGCTTAGGGAAATTGGAAAGAAAATTTACGAGGAAAAGCTCAGGCTTAAGAAAAAGATGGGGTTCAGCGTGGAAGATCTGCAGGTTCCGGAAAGAATATTTGAAGCCGACACGCCACAAGGAAAGCTGAGCAGAGACTACGTCAAGGAAGCTCTGGACTACTACAAAGAAATTGTGAGTAAAATTTAGCTGCCTTCGATTAACAAATCCATCAGAACTTCTTCCACTTTTTTACCTTCGTATAAAACGCTGTATATCGCTTTTAGAAGGGGAAACTCATCTTCCGAAGCTTTTCCCCTCATCTCAAGCTGCTTTAGTAAAGCGTAGGCTCTTCTTCCATTTACGTAACCCTCTATAACACCAACTCCCCTTCTTTCGAGCTCTTTTAGAGCCTCGTCTATAGTGTAACCTTTTCCGAGCAGTTCTCCGAGCATTCCGTTCCTACCACCTCTGAAAGTTGCTATGAGGTCTCCAAATCCGGATAAGCCGTAGGCAGTTTCCTTCCTTCCACCAGCGTCTTCGACGAATATGGCTATTTCATTTATCGCCATTGTCGCAAGGACACCTTTAGCGTTGCTCAAATCCATTCCGAACCTTTCTTCGTAACCCCTTATCCAGGAAATCGCTATTGAATAAACGTTTTTTAAAGCAGAAGTGAGTTCCGCTCCTATTATGTCGTCGGTAATTTCTATTCCGTAGTATTTCGTTTTGAAAGCCTTCATAGCTTTCTTAGCTGTTTTGAGATTTTTGCTGCTGAAAACCACTCTTGTAGGAGCCCTTCTTGCCACCTCTTTAGCTATCGATGGCCCGGTTATGGCAACAAGTTTGTGCCTCATTTTTGCGTTCTCCTTCCATATGGCTTCTGGAATCGTGTAGATGTGCTCGTCCTCCTCTATAAGCCCCTTCGATATCGTTATCAAAATCGAATCCGATAACTCGTTCTTTATCCTGTTGAAGATATTCAACACGCCCTCGGTGCTTACCGCAAGAACTATTATGTCCGCATCGAGCGCCTTTTTCAGCTCCTCCGGATAAAGAATTTGGACTTCCGGAAGCTTTACGCCGATTCTTGGATGTTCCTCTCCTTTTTCAATTTTTTTCAGAATTTCCACGTCGTATTCCGTTCCCCAAAGGAGAATTTCGTTTCCGTTGTCTGCGAGTGGAATCGTCAAAGCTGATCCCATAGCTCCGGCTCCGAGAATTGATACTCTCATTAACTCTGGCTTTTCCTTGAAAAGTAATAAAGCTTTCTTTTGGCAATGAATTTATACTTTCGGAATCGACTTGTTTTGATGCGGAAGATTTTAGCGCTCCTCATAACTTTACTCATCCTCGGATGCTTGCAGCAGTCAACGAAGGGATCTTATAAAGATATAAGCGCTGAAGAAGCCTATGAGCTTTTGAAGAACTCCAAAGTTGTTGTTATCGACGTAAGGAGTCAAGAGGAGTTTGAAAAGGAACACATAGACGATGCGATAAACTTAGTGCTTTCGCCGGAGTTTAAAGAAAAAATTCGGCATCTTGATAAAAACGCCACTTATCTTGTTTACTGCAATACTGGCTTTAAAAGCAGAATAGCTGCTGAGATAATGGTTCGTGAAGGATTTAAAAACGTTTACAGTCTCTCTGGTGGAATTGAGGCTTGGAAATCGAAGAGTTTTCCTGTGGTAAAGTAAATTACCTCCGAAGTTGAACTTATTCTGTGAAGTGCGAGGTTTGCGGTAAGGAAAGACCTTCGAAAACAATTCCACTTTGCCCCAAATGTGCGAAAAGCGAAAAGGCAAGAGAGTTCGTTAGCTTGCTCCACGAAAATCTTGACGTTATTGGCGGAGGGGATTGTGGCTTATGCTCGAACATGTGTAGGCTTGATGACGTGGGATTGTGCAAAATAAGGAGGAGGGAAGGAGAAAAAGTTATTTCCCTCTCTTCAAAGGAAAGAGCCCTCCTTCATGCTTACTACGATCCTCTCCCCACTAACTGCTGTAACGCTTGGTTCTGCGAGGGGAGTAAGCTTAAAGGTTACAACTTAGCCGTCTTTTATTACGGCTGCAACTTCGACTGCCTCTACTGCCAGAACTGGGAGCACAAGTTCGTTGAAAGAGCAAGGATTTTTACAGTTAAAGACCTTCTTGGAATGATTAACGAGAGAGTCAAATGCGTCTGTCACTTTGGCGGCTCTCCAGAGCCTCAGATGGATTTCGCTTTAAACTTCAGCGAGATTGCCTACAAAGAATTTGGGGTGATGATATGCTGGGAGTGGAACGGGGCGGGAAACAGAAGTAAGGCTTTGAAGGCAGCTGAGTTAAGCTCAGTCAGCAACGGAACTGTGAAATTCGATTTAAAAGCATGGAACGAAAATCTTCATCTAATTCTGACTGGGAGAAGTAACGAGGAGGTTTTAAAGAACTTTGAGGCAATCTTTGAAAGATATCCCGAAGTATTGTCTGCCACGACTCTCCTCGTTCCTTACTACGTCGACGCTGAAGAGGTGAGGGGAATAGCCTCTTTCTTAGCCTCTTTAAGCGAAGAAATTCCCTACTCCTTACTTGTTTTTCACCCGGATTATAGACTTAGAGATCTTCCGGTAACACCGAAAGAGCAGGTTTACGAATGCTATAGGGTGGCGAGGAGGTATTTGAAAAGAGTAAATATAGGAAACATCTTCCTGATTCTCTAAAGGAGCATGTTCAGCCCCTCTACGAACGCTTCAACGCTCGCCATTATTATGTCCGTTCTCGCCCCTCGCGAAGTGACTATTTTGTCCCCCCTCTTTAGCTGTACGATGACATCAACGAGGGCGTCGGTTCCACCGGTTATGGCGTCGACGTGATAGGAAACGAGCTCAATGTCAGCGTATTCTTTTACAGCCCTTTTTATCGCGTTTATCGCCGCATCCACTGGGCCGACACCAACTCCAGCCTCTACGTACTCCTTTCCGTTTATCTTAAGTTTCACGCTTGCGGTCGGCATTATATTCGCTCCGCTTACGACATTTAAGTCGAGAAGCTCGACTTTCCTCTCTCTTTTTATCTGAAGAACGGTCTCTATTATCGCTTTAACGTCTGCATCGGTGACCCTCTTTCCTTTGTCTCCGATCTCCTTCACTCTCTTCAATATCTCCTGCATTTGTTCTTTTGTAGCTTTGTAGCCGAGCTCTTTCATTATAGCTTCCACACTCGCCTTTCCAGCGTGTTTTCCGAGGATTATGCTCCTCGTTCTTCCTATTACTTCGGGAGAAATCGGTTCATACGTTTTGGCATCTTTCAAAACAGCTGAAGTGTGTATCCCACTCTCATGAGTAAAAGCGTTCTCTCCAACAATTGGCTTGTTCGGTGGAACGACTACTCTCGTCAACTTTTCAACGAGTTTGGATGTAGGGTAGATCGCTTTCTTGTTTATCTTCGTTTTTATTCCGTATAAGTATTCTAACGCCATTACGACCTCTTCTAAGGCTG
>NZ_WANY01000028.1:0-14340 GCF_015521575.1 Ferroglobus sp. | reverse complement strand
CTTTAAAAACTCCTCAAGCGTCTCCCTCCTCTCCTCGTAAATTATTCCGGTGTAAATCTCATTCGATGCTGCTATTTTCATAGCCTCCTCAAGACTTTTTGCTGGTTTTTCCAAGTTCACGACTTTTTTGTTGTAATAGCTCCAAGTGTTGTTGAAACTCACACAAGGTTGAAGAATGTCCACAAATGAGAAACCTTCGTGGAGAATAGCTTTGTACATAATCTCCTCAAGCTGGTTAAGTTTTCCAGCATAACCTCTCGCAACAAAAGTTGCTCCGGAAACAAGAGCCAGCATTATTGGATTTAATGGAACTTCCGGATTTCCTTTGGGCGTTGTTCTCGTTACTCTTCCCTTCGGGGTTGTTGCCGTGAATTGCCCGGTGGTTAAGCCGAAAACTCCGTTGTTGTGAATAAAAACTGTGATGTTAACGTTTCTCTTCGCAGCGTGAATTAGGTGATCCAAACCTTCGTTGTATTGATCACCATCTCCGGCAAAGCCGATGGCTATTAATTCCGGATTAGCCAACTTCAGTCCGGTTAGAAACGGAATGACTCTTCCATGAATTACGTGAAATGAAGGAAGCTCTATGTAGTCCACAATTTTCCCGTGGCAGCCAATTCCGGAAGCGACGACGAACTTTCCGATTTCGTGCCCCTCCTCAACCAGCCTTTTTATCGTATTTTTAAAAGCTCTGAGAATCCCGAAATTCCCGCATCCCGGACACCAAGTGATTTCCTTCATTTCAAAACCTCCCTAAGCTCCTCAGGGGTAAACGGTCTTCCGTCCCACCTCAAAATTCTCCTCAGCTTTATCCTCTGCTCTCTTTCTATCATCCCCGCAAGCAAACCTTGGTAGTTGCACTCAACGCAGTAAGAGTTCTCTTTAATCTTCGGAACATCCAGCGGCTTTAGAAATCTCACAGCCACTACCTTAAATCCGAGTTCTTCGGCAACCTCTCTAACTGCTCCGTAATTTGATCCCCACGTAACGATCGTCTCGTTGCCCTTCCCTTCTTCAACGTAACTGTTTTTCACATTCTTTTCTATCTCCCTCATCTTCCTCATTCTCTTCTCGTACATTACTCTGGCAATTTCTGCATCATCGGTTGTAAAGCCGTATTCGTCGTGCTCGTTGCTATTGGCTTTAACTATCGCCGGAGGAACGGCGTAAGGAGAAATTCCGTTTTGAGTGATCTCGTATCTTTTGAAAACCCCCTCGCTTCCTCTCACTATACTTATTCTCTCTCTTCGTACTTTAGGATAATTCACAGTTTCGTAGCTTTCAAGGAGGTGCTTATCCGAAAGCAGTATCGCCGGAGTTTGAAACTTCCATGCCAAGTTTAAAAGTTCAGCTCCGAGTTTGTAAGCGTCTTCGCAATCAATTGGAGAAGCGACAATGAGAGGAAATTCTCCATGAGCCGGATTTAAAGCGAAGTAAAGATCCTCCTGAGCTGTGTAGGTAGCCATTCCCGTTGATGGGGCACTTCTTTGTCCGTAAACGATTAAAACTGGTACTTCAGCCATTCCGGCAAGACTAATGCTTTCCGTCATAAGAGCAAACCCGCCACCGCTCGTAGCTGTTGCAGCCCTTTTTCCAGCGAAAGCGGAGCCAATAGTCATCATTATAGCTGCAATTTCGCTTTCAGGCTGATAAGCGATAACATCCTCCCTCCTCACGAGGAAATGCAGGATCGGAGAGGTAGGTGTCATTGGATACGCGTAAAATCTCTCCAGTCCGGCTTTTATCATTCCGAGGGCAACCATTTCATTTCCCGAGTGAACTTTCTTTTCCTCTCCAATTTTCTCAAGCTCCTCCAATTTTTCAAAATTCTCTTCCGCAAAGGAGTAACCTTCTTCAGCAAGAATTATATCGTCCGAGGCTTTATTCCCGTAACTTTCGATGAAAACATCCTCAAGAACTTCGAAGTCTATTCCGAACACGTAAGTTAAAACTCCCAAAGCCACCGCATTTCTGAAAAACAACGGTTTTTGCTCTTCTTTGACGAATTCTGTCATCGGAACGGCTTTTCCGTTCAGATTAAACTTGGAATCGTGAATGAGCATTCCCCTAAGCCTCTTTTTGTGCTTGTCATAAACGTAGTCCTCTAAGCAAATGAGAATATCGTAGTAGTATCTGTGACTTCTGACCTTCTTTTCCGAAAACCTCACGACGCTTGCGTTATGTCCCCCTCTTATCAGGGACTGGTACTCTTGATAGACGAAAGCATTATACCCGAGCTTGGAAAAGAGCTTCGCAGCAAGAACTCCAGCTTCCTTTATTCCGTCTCCAGCTGCTCCAGCAAAACAAATGTTGTAATCTGGCATTAAGAATTAGAAAGATTTGGGGAATATTTAACACTTCACCTGTCTTGCTCGGTCATAACAGTTTCGACTATCTTCTTACCAGCTACTATTTCATCAACGCTATGAATGACTCCCCCCAACCTCTCTATCGTCCTCTTAATTTCTTCAAAATCCATATTATCTCCGACGATCGTGATTTTAACGTTCTCTGTGTTCTGATCGATCTCGTATAGGCTCAGGTTAACCCCGTCCACGAACTCAAGCTCGCTCAAAACCTTCGCCAGTATTATGTTGCTCGGTTCGTGGGGCTTTAAAACGTCAAGCACCAATCTTCTTATTCCTGCCACGGTAAAATATTATAGGGGTAGCTATTTAACGTTTGTGTATGATAGATTTGCACGTTCACTCAATTTTCAGCGACGGCGAATTAATTCCGAGCGAGATAGCAAGGAGGCTCGAAAGCCTTGACTACGAGGCTGTTTGCATAGCTGACCATGTAGACCTGAGTAACCTTTCCTCTGTGATCGAAAAGCTGTGGAAGTTCGCGGAGGATAGAGAAGAGTACGGTGTGAAGGTGCTCGTTGGAGTGGAAATAACTCACGTCCCTCCGAAGCTTATAGGCAAGGTTGTTAGAAGAGCGAGAGAGGAGGGGGCTGAAGTAATAGTTGTCCACGGAGAGACGATAGTTGAGCCCGTAGCCGAGGGAACGAACTTTGCGGCAGTCCAAGAGGAAATCGACATCTTGTCGCATCCAGGCCTTGTGAACGAAAAAACGGCTGAATTGGCAGCAGAAAACGGAATTTACTTTGAGATAACCACAAGGAGGGGACACAGTTTAACAAACGGTTACGTTGCGAAAATAGCGAAAGAATTCGGAGTAAAGCTCGTTTTGAATACCGACGCACACTCTCCAAGCGACTTCATAAGTAAGGACTTCGCTGAAAAAGTGGCTAAAGGTTGCAATTTAGAGCTTGAAGAACTCCTGAAAAACTCAAGGAGTATAGTGAGGAGAAAGAAGATCTAAGTTTCTGCCAGATTTTGCAAAGTAATCTTTAATCAAATCGAAGGTCATGAAGTCAACGAGTCTCAACAGCTTACCCTTAACAATTCCATCTTCGAAGAACTCCAGTGCTTTTTTACTCTTCTGAGAGTAATCCACTATGAGATCCATAACTTTTTTTACAGCCTTCTCAACCCCATACTTTTCTTCGTAAATCATCGGAAGGGTTTTCGACTCTATTTTACTTGATTTGTCCCCGTAAAGGGAGAGGTACTCAAGAAGGTCGTCAACAAGCTGATAGGCTAAGCCCAAATTCAAGCCGTACTGGAAAAGCTTCTCAACTCCCTCATCTTGTGAGAAGTATTGATAAGCGTTTTTAGCTGAGTAGGCAAATAAAGAGGCTGTCTTGTATTCTATGCATTTGAAATACTCTTCCTCGTCGAACTTCTCTTTCGTGCTGTAAACGTCGAGAACTTCCCCTTCGCTCATGAGCATTCCGGTCCTGGCGAAATCCTTCACTATGTCGTATCCGTATTTAGCTGTTAATTGCACGGATTTGGAAATTAACCAGTCTCCGACAAGAATCGCTAAGGAATCGTCGTATTTAACGTTGAGGGTCTCCTTGTTTCTCCTTTTAACCCCCCTATCGATAACGTCATCATGTGCTAAGCTTGCCGTGTGAATCAATTCAACAGCCAAAGCCATGTCGAGAATTTCCTTTTCATCCCCTCCAGCAAGCTTTGCACTTAGCAAAACAATTATTGGACGGGTTCTCTTTCCTCCGGCTTCGATCAGATGCTTAAGAGCTTTTTTAATCTTCGGGATAATCACCTCTCTGTCCAACAGTTCTTTCAGCGCTTTTTCAATCGTCTTGTATTCCTCCCAATTTTCGATCATTTAAGTCAACCTCGCAACGTCAACTATTTTAAAAGTTTCGAATCGAGAAGGTAGGAGTAGATTAAAGGTAAGGCTATCGTCGCATCGCAGTAAACCGTCACGACCTTAGCATTCTCCTTCAACTTACACCAGCTCTTAGCCTCTTCAAGGGTAGCTCCGCTCAAACCTCCGAATTGGGGGGAGTCGGTGGTTATTTGGATGGCGTAATCAAACCCCTCTCCAAGGAGCATCGCTTGGAGGGTGAAATTTTTCGGCACCCCACCCCCAACTATGCACACGCCAATTGGCTTTTTCTCAAAACACAGATCGAGAATTTTTCCAATATCTTTCTTTAGATCAATTATCAAATCCTTCCCATAAATGTAGAGGTGAAGCCCGAGAATTGAGTCGTGTATGGTCGGAACGAAAATCGGCGTTTTTTTCTCGTAAGCAATTTTCAAAAAAGAGTCTTCGGGTAGGTTTTTTCCTATCTCCCACATCAGCTCGTAGCTTCCGTAAGTTCCGCTAAGATTTTCGAATATTTTTGAAGTGAATTCCTCAACTTTCTCAAAAGCTTCGTTTGATACGAAAACATCGTAAATTCTATTCACGTTCTTTCTACTCAGCTCCACATCATCGACCCTCTCGCTTCCCTTCTGATGCCTGAAACCGAGAGCTTCGGCTATTTCATGGGTTACGTTCGCTCCAGTTGTAACGAGAGAGTGAACAAAGCCTTTTTCGAGCATTCCGGAAACTATCCTCCTCATCCCCGCTGGAATCATCGCTCCGGCTAAGGTCAAAAATATGAAGGAATTTTTTTCGACCATCTCTTTAAAAATACTCGCTGCCTCTCCAAGTCTTCTTGCGTTAAAAGCGGAGTCTTTAAACTGTTCGAGCAACTCAGATATCCTCTGCTCCTCTCTGACATCGATTTCCCGTATCATCCTTTAGCAACTCCCATCGGAAGCAGTCTTGCAACTATTTTCGAAATTCCCGCTCTATGTACTACTTCAACAACATCGTCGCTGCTCTTGTAAGCTTCCGGAGCTTCTTCAGCAAGCAAAGCTCCCTGAGTTGCTCTAACGTAGATTCCCCTTCTCTCCAATGACTGTTTAACCTGACTGCCCCTCAGCTTTCGTTTAGCCGCTGCTCTGCTGAGAACTCTTCCGCTTCCGTGGCACGTTGAGCCGAAAGTTTCTTCCATAGCCTTTTCTGTTCCAACGAGAACGTAGCTTGGTGTTCCCATGCTTCCGGGGATGAGCACTGGTTGCCCTGTCTTCTTGTAATCTTCAGGTAGCTCCTCGCTTCCCGGTCCGAAAGCTCTTGTCGCCCCTTTCCTGTGGACTACGACCTTCATCTTCTTTCCGTTTACATTGTGGGTTTCGAATTTAGCTATGTTATGGGCGACATCGTAGATCAAATCCATGCCCAAATCCTCTTCGCTCATCCTGAAAACCTTTTGGAACGTCTCTCTAACCCAGTGGGTGATTATCTGCCTGTTGCACCATGCGTAATTGGCTGAGGCAGCCATTCCAGCAAAGTAGTCCTGCCCCTCCTTGCTGTTTATCGGAGCGCAAGCAAGCTGTCTGTCAGGAAGGTGAATTCCGTACTTCTTTACAGCCCTCTCTAAAACTTGCAGAAAGTCTGTACAAACCTGATGTCCCAAACCTCTGCTTCCGCAGTGCACCATCACCGTCACCATGCCCTCTTCAAGTCCGAAAGCCTTGGCGATTTCTTCATCAAAAATCTTGTCAACGTACTGCACCTCAAGAAAGTGGTTTCCGCTGCCGAGAGTTCCGAGCTGAGGTCTTCCCCTGTCTCTGGCTTTCCTACTCACGACCTCCGGCTTAGCCCCAGGCATCGCACCGTTCTCTTCGCAATGCTTCAAATCTTCCTCATAGCCGTAGCCGTTTTCGACAGCCCACTTGGCTCCCGAGACGAAGATCTCGTCCAACTCTTTATCGCTAACCCTCAGCCTTCCTTCGCTTCCAACGCCAGAGGGGACTGCTACAAATAAAGCGTCAATAAGCTCCCTTATTCTCTTTCTGACCTCATCAACCTTCAGGTTCGTTCTTATAAGCCTAACTCCGCAGTTTATATCGAAACCTACTCCTCCGGGGCTTACAACTCCTTCCTCAGCGTCGAAAGCTGCCACACCTCCTATCGGGAATCCATAACCAACGTGAACGTCTGGCATAACTAAACTGGCTACCTGTATCCCCGGCATGGTCGCAACGTTTGCTGCCTGCTCAACGGCATCTCTCTCAAGAATTTGCATCAGCTTTCTGTTTATGTAAAAGTAAGCTGGTACCCTCATTCCTCTTTTGTAAGTTTTCGGGAGTTCCCACTTGTAATCGGTAATCTTTTTCAGAATTCCCTCCATAACCATCACCCAAAGCAGTCTTTCGCTTTTTGATATTAATGCTTTTTCACACCAAAAAACTTATTGAATTTCCTCCATAGCTTGACAAGGAATGAGGATTGGTATACTCTACAGTGGCGAGTTCGGGGAAAGATTCGTGAGCAACCTCGCTTATCCTAAATCGTGTCCTCGCTTTGGGGCGTGCGGAATAGACGAGTGCGATTTTTGCAAGAGTTACGATCTTTCTAAGGCAATCGTTTTCGTTAAGCAGCTAAACTCTCCGGAGTTTTACGGCAACTACATAGAGGAACCAGAAACAATTGTTGGGGAAGTCGAAGACACCGATATCCTAATAGCTATAAACATGCATCCAGATTTGCTCGCCGATCTTCCAAGCATTGCGGAATTTAAATCCCTTATAGTCCCTGTTGAAGACCCGAAGTGGCTGTCTCCGGGTTTAAGAGAGCAGATTAGGAGGAGTTGCGAGGAGACCGGAAGGGAATTCTTCTCTCCAAAACCATTCTGTTCCTCAAATACCACTCTCTCGAAACTCGGATTCGGAAAGCCAGAGTTTGAAGTCGTGATGAACGGAAGCGCGATAGAAGACGTGAAGGTTTTAAGAAGTGATCCGTGCGGTTCAGCATACTACATTGCCAAGAGAATGAGAGGTTACGTAATAGAAAAGGTCGAAGATTTCTGGAAGGAGATCCATCAACATCAGTGCGCATACCCTTGCATGGCAAGCATGGATAGAGACAGAGAAATAAAAGAAGCTCCCTTCCACTTAGCCGGCTACGTTATGGTTTATCAGTTCAGCAAAGCCTGCGGTATCGACGCTTCCGCTTTTATTCCCGAACACATGAAGAAGTTCGTTTTGTCAGAGTAGTTTTGTATGTCGAGCTCAATTTTATCGCTGATAAAATTTCTTCGTCTGCCTAACAGCAATTTAGATTGTTAAGGAATTATCTCCGTCGTGTTCAGATAAGGAGGATAAAGAGGGATATCGTAGCCCTTCTCCTTCAGCTCTTCTCTAACCTTTTCGAGTTCATTAACAAGTGCTCTCGTTAATTCGCAGAGCTTTTTGAATCCCCACTCTCCCCAGAGCCATTCCCTGTTTGAGAATAAACACCTTGAGCCGCAAACGTCGAAGAGGTCGCATGAAAGGCATGGTTCCACAGGCTCAACTTTTCTCAAGTTCTTCGGATCGTCGTAAATCGTTCCGACGTTATTCCATTCCAGCTCCGAGCAAACAGGACAGGCAACGACCCTTCCGTCAGTGGTTATAGCAAAGCTTTCACTTCCCGAGCCGCAGGGAGGTTTTAGTAAATTTCCGTGTTCCAAACCGCTTAAAACTCCGGCGAAAGGAACGATTCTAAAAAAGTCCTCCGGCTTCTCCTTCAGCTCATTTATGAGCCTCCCCAAATCAAGCTTGTATTTTTCACTCCACATTTCAAAGCTCTCTTTTCTTAGTTCCCCCCATATGGCGTCGATTTGCCAGTGAATACGAGAAAACAAATTCAGTCCCAATAGATGCTTAACATCCAAGTATATGTCCGTTTTATCGCTGGCAACCATCCGAGCAATTAGCTCTCCTTCGTAGAATTTTCTCAGCCAATTAACGTTCTCAAGAATTTTGTCGTAAATTCTTCCCTTGTAAAATTCCGTAACACTCTTTCTTCCGTCAATCGACACGAGGATCGTCGAAAATCTCTTTAAATAATCTTTTCCAAGTTTTTTCAGCAAAAGACCGTTCGTTTGAAGGACGAAGTGCTCGGCATTGATTTTGTCCATAACTTTTTTAACGAACTCAACATTCAACAACGGCTCTCCTCCGTAGAAGGCAACTGATGGATTTTTATCGCTCTCGATGAAGTTCACGAGATCGTCCAAGCTGTAAGTGATTTCCATCGGCATAACGCTCTCTTCCAATCCTCCGCAGTATATACAGTTCAAGTTGCATCTTGCGGTTGTAAATACTATAAACATCATACTACCGTCTTAAGCCTGCTGAGCTCTCCCAGATAATAAACCTCATCCTCCACCGCATAGACATCTATTTTCATATCAAAGCTCAGGAGCGGACTGAGAAAGCTATCTGCAGTTAAAACATCGGTTCCGGAAGAGAGGGAAGATTGAGCCGGTAAAACCAAGATCTCTCTGTCGTTTCTTGCATGAAGATAGCACGGATAAGAGTAAACAGCTCCCCCGTACCTAATCTTAACAGCCGGGTGTTCGTGCCCCATGATTATTCTCTCCCCCTCCACCTCTTTGTGCCCGTGAATAACTTTCCACCCACCGACTTTAACTTCCTCCTTCAACTCCAATCCGTATTTTGCGAGAATTGCCGGAAGGAAGTTGTCGTGATTACCTCTGACTACTTCCAAGTCAACTATATCGTTAAGCTTCTCCAAAAATTCGCTCACGTCCTTCCACTCCAAAGGCAAATTCCTTCCAAACTCGTGCTTAAGATCCCCGGCGATAACGAGCTTTTCCACATCGTACTTTTCAATTACCGTAAAAATTCTTTCCATAACCTCCTCGAACTGAAGTTCTGGGATCGATATGCCCTTCTCGACCATAGCGTTCTCTATGCCAAGATGTAAATCCGCGATTATGGCTACTCTACCTACAATCGCTGCTCTTTCTGGTGTGAGCGTGAGATCTTTTAGCTTCATTCCCAAATTACCTCGTGAAATCTTTATATTAACGTTGCCTCAGCAAAAACTATGATCTCTTCGGCACCCGGCAAGGTAATTATCTTCGGTGAGCATGCGGTCGTTTATAAAAGAAGGGCTTTAGCTTCAGCCATAAACCTAAGATGCTACGTTAAAGCTGAAAAAAAAGATGATGTTGAGATACACTCAGATTTCGGAAAAACCGGCTTAGATTTTAACGTTCATCCCTTCATCTCCCAGTCGATCCTTAATTTCAAAGAAGTTACGGACTTCAAAGGAGTAAAAATCGAGGTAAGGAGTAAAATCCCACCAGCATCCGGACTCGGCAGCTCTGCAGCAGTTACCGTCGCTACTTTAACAGCTTTAAACGAGCTTTTTTCTACTTCCTTAACGAAAGATGAAATATTCGAGCTTGCGAGGAAAGTTGAGCTTGACGTTCAGGGAAGAGGAAGCGGAACCGATCCGTTCATCTCAACTTTCGGGGGGGCTTGGATATTTCCCGAGAGAAAAAGAGTTGATCCAAAAATTACCAAGCTTTTCGTTTACGACACGAAAAAAAGATCGATAACAGCTGAAATGGTTGCAGGAGTTGCGGAGAGAAGAGAAGTTTTTCCGGAAATTTTCGAGAAAATTTTCGATGCGATCGACGCAATAACGCTAAAAGGGGCAAAGCTCTTCGAGAGGGGGGAGGTCGAAAAACTTGAGAGGCTCTTTTTCATAAACCAAAGGCTGCTTTCAGCTATAGGGGTAAGTACGCCTGAGATAGACGCTTTCGTTGCCGATCTGGAGAGGAGAGGTGTCTCTGCGAAAATCACTGGGGCTGGGGGTGGAGGGTGCTTAATTTCCTTAAAACCTTTTGAGGGTGCTTTTGAAGTAAAAATAAACGAGGAGGGAGCGAGAATTGAAGATTTTGAAGATTGGAGGTTCTTTGATAACTGAAAAAAGAGAGGGGGTTTTTGAAGTTGCAAAGGAGAAAGAGATGGAGAGAATCGCGAAGATCCTGAAGGGTGTAAGGGACATTATAATCGTTCACGGCGTGGGATCCTTTGGACACCCCCATGTAAAAAAGTACGGGATAAGTGATGCGATGTCGATAACAAAAGTTCACAACGCTTGTCTAAGGCTGGACATAATGTTCTGCAGCTATTTAGAGAAGTACGACGTTAGTGTATTTCCCATTCATCCGATAGAGTTTTTTCCAAACCCCGACTTAAAAATGGTCGAAAAACTCTTGGAATTCGGTTTCGTTCCAGTGTTCCACGGAGACGTGATAATGGAAGGGGAGAAATTCCGGGTCATTTCTGGTGATGAGATCGTTAGGATGCTCGCAGAATATTTTAAACCGGAGAAGGTCGGATTCGCTTCCGACAGCGAAATTCTTCACAGAGGAGAGGTTGTAGAAGTCGTTAACGAGAGAAATTACCAAGAAATTCTGAAAGATTTGAAAGGCGCTGTAGGAAAGGACGATGTGACTGGAGGGATGCTCAACAAGTACCAAGAAGCTTTGAGAATTGCCAAACATTGCGAAACGTACATATTTAACTCTAAAAATCTCGAAAAATTCATGAAAAACGAGATTGTTCCGACGAAAATTGAAAAAGGAAATTACAAGCTCTAAATATTTTTCAAATTTTATTTACAGTTTGGTAATTTCAAAACCGATAAGCTTAAATATTATGATGACAATGATTAGGATAAGGAGTGTGAGGTGAGTGGGATGATTGCCCTCGAAAGGTACAAGCCATTGAAGATCGTTTCGAGGAAGGGTGTTTACGAAATCTTGCAAGCGATGAAGTACGAGGGAAAGAAGTTCTCTGAGCTGATGTTCATAACAAAGCTGAATCCGGGAATTCTCGACAGACACCTCAAGGCTCTTATGAAGTCTCAGCTCGTAGAAAAGGACGGCGGGATTTATAGGCTAACCGAAAAAGGAAAGAAGGCAGTGGAACTCCTCGAACAGCTCGTCAAAGCTCTAAACTAAAACTCCAAGGAGAATTTAATAGCTCGCGGAATCATCTCAATCACATCTTTGGCTGTGAAGTTAAAGGACTTTTCTCTCATTGCAAAATCACCAGCCAATCCGACGGTAAATGCTGAGGAGCAAGCAGCTTTAAAAGCCGAATTTTTAGCGAAGAAAGCCCCGCAAACTCCAGCCAGCACATCTCCTGTGCCTCCGACGGTCATTCCCTCATTTCCCGTAAGGTTAAACTTAATTTTCTCTCCGTCGGTAATCACATCCCTCCTCCCCTTCAACAGCAAAACGGCTCTACTCGACTTTGCCGCTTCCTTTACGTTCTCAACCGTCGCTTCTTTTCCGAAAACTCTTTTGAATTCTCCAGCGTGGGGGGTTAAAATTGCTTCGCAAAACACCTTAGAAGTCAATCCTCCGGCATCAAGAACGATTTTTTTAACCTTTTTAGAAATTTCCGTAGCTATCTCTCCTTTATCCACCGTCCCCATCCCGAAAACCACAACGTCGTGTTTCTCAGCGAATTCTAAAATTTCTGGGATGTTATTCTCCGTGATTTCCTCCCCCCTCAATTTTCTCGTAATGATCTCCGGGGAAAAGCTTGCGGCAATTTCGTAAATGCTTTCCGGAACGAGAAGGGTAACGATGTCTGCTCCAGCGGCATAAGCTGCCAGAGCCGTTAAAACCGGTGCACCGATGTAGGGAGACCCTCCGACAACGAGAACTTTTCCGTGTTGTCCTTTATGTGCATTAGGGTCTCTCTTGTAAGAAATCTTAACATCTCCAGGTCCAGTTAGCTTTTCAAAGTATTCCGGAATGCCGATATCTGCCACAACGATTTCTCCGCAGATTTCTTTAGCCTTATACAACCCCGGTTTCGGTTTGTGGAAAGTAACAGTAAGGTTTGCTTTTAAGGCTACGTCAAACTCTCCGGTATCCGGATTCAAGCCTGACGGAACATCTATCGCCACTTTAAAAGCTTTTATTTCGTTCATTTTCTCTATAGCTTCCCTGTAATCCTTTCTTAGCTTACCTTTAACACCGGTTCCGAGCAAACCGTCCAAAACTACATCACATTCAATTTCTTCGTCAATCCACTCGTGAAAGGTTTTCGCTTCATATCCCGCTTTTTTCAAAATTTCGAAATTCGTCTTTGTCTCTTCAGTCCTGAAATCCTCTCTCATCAGGTAAATTTTCACGTCAAATTCTTTCAGGTGGCGTGCAGCAACGAAAGCGTCTCCAGCGTTATTTCCTGTTCCGGCAAACACAGCAACGTTTCCTTCCCTTATTCTCTTCCTAATTTCCTCAGCTATCGCTTTTCCGGCATTCTCCATAAGCTGAAGTGTTGTCAAACCGTAATACCTGCAGTTGGTGTCCAAGGCGAACATCTCTTCACTCGTTATCATAGAAGAGAGTTTCTCTGAAGTTTAATAAGGATATTGGAGAAGTATCGGAAATTTCAGACTGTAAAATTTTTACATCTTCAAGTGCAATTTCCAAAAAATAAATACTGTTTTGTCGCATTTCAATCGAATATTTTTTATTTTTTGAACGCTTTATTCAAAACATGCACTACATCGAAGTCGTCAAGCTCATTTCGTCCGACGACGTAAGGAATCTCATAATGTATTCTTCTTTCAAGTACTCATTTTCGATTTTTACCGACATGCTTAAAGAAGCTAAAAACAAGGCAAACCTGATAGTTTTCGGAGAAAGCCTTCAGAGGAAGCTCAAAAAATCCTACGAAAATTACATTAAGACTCATCCAGAAGATAAGAAGTACTTCGACAGCGTTAAGATCTTCAAAGTGGGGAAAAACAACGAAATTCCTTTCGGAAAGCTTTATTCGAACGTTATCTTAACTTCCCCCTCGGAAATAGGAGTTTCCCTTCTAAATTTCTTGGAGGGAATCGACAACGAGCACATATTCGTTTTTGGGGCAACAACTTTAATGGAACTTTTTGAAGACGACGGCTACGACATGATCGTGCAGATGTTCGACTACGTTAGGGACAGTTCCTTTCACATCTTCGTTCCTATCGAGATCGAAAATTACGAAAAAAGCATTTTTCTTAAGAAATACTTTGACCACATAATAAAGCTCAGAAACAGCGAGGGGAAAGTTCTGTTGGAGATTAAAAACAACGTTTTCTCATCGTTTCCAGACTACGTTTCCTTCGAATTAAGCCTAATAGACGGTAAGTTTAAGGAGGTTTAGTTTCAAATATTTCCTCCTCTTTTAGATAGCAGCTTGGGTCGTCTCCCCACAAATCGCCATGTCTCAACGCTCTCAGCCTAAAACCACCGCAGTACAGTTTGTAATTGCACCTCCCACACCTCTTCCCACTTATGTACTTGTGCTTTTCTCTGAGTTTTTTAAGCAATTCATCTTTGGGATTCAGCCACATTTCGCTGAACTTCTCCTCTCTAACGTTTCCCACCGTATAATCCCACCAGAACTGATTGGGATGAACATTACCGTACATGTCTATGTCGGCTATTCTGAAACCGCTGTTGTCCCCTCCCCTGATCTTTAAAAACTCGAAAGCTTCTTCAGCAAAATTTTCATCCATCTCTTTGAGTTTCAGATAGAAGAAGATGCCGTCAGCCGGATTGTCTACCGTTAAAATTTCCACCTTCTCCCTCTCATCCCTAAGCTCGATAGCTTTTTCGAAGAGCCAGTTCATCAGCTCTCTCCTTATTTTATTGCTTATGTCTATTTCAAAGTCCGCCCTACCAGAAGGGACGAGGTGATACAGGCAAAATCTCGGAATTTCGTACTCGACGGCAAGATCCAAAAGCTTCGGCACCTCTTCGTAATTGAACTTCGTAACGGTAAATCTTATTCCAGTTAAAATGTTTTTCTCCTTCGCATTGAGCAACCCAGAGAGTGCTTTCTTAAAAGCTCCCCTTAGACCCCTGAATTCATCGTTAACCTCCTCACTTCCATCCAAACTTACTCCAACGTAGTCAACTCCAGCCTCTTTCAGCTTTGCCGCCGCATTCTCATCGATGAGCGTTCCGTTTGTTGAAAGAGAGGAGTGAATGCCCTTACTTTTCGCATAAGAGATAAGCTCGTAGATGTCGTTCCTGAGTAAAGGCTCGCCACCACTAAACAGAATAACCGGCACCCTCATAGCTGCGAGGTCATCTAT
>NZ_WANY01000027.1:0-3231 GCF_015521575.1 Ferroglobus sp. | reverse complement strand
TTCAAACCCTCTTCATCCAAATTCGCATACTTCTCCATCATCTCAAAATCCGGATCGTAGTAAGGAGGACACGCTCCCGGATAAGCTCCCCTTGGCACTTCAACAACTGCAACAACTTTATAGCTCGGAATCCAGACCGCATCAATGTCCCTTCTCAAATCTTCCTTAGGAACTATCATTTCCGTCGTTATTATTATCTTCTCCGCTGCCCTCGCCATTAAAACATCCTCAAACCACGGTCCGTAGATCAGAGCGTTTCCGTCCTCATCAGCCTTCTGAACGTGGATTATCGCAAATTCAGGTTTTATCGCCGGAACGGTCAGAACCTTTCCTCCTCCGTAAGGATTCTCCACAAACTTAAACCCCCTCTCCTTCACGAAGTAGCTCTTGCTTATGTCAGCTATCGGAATAAAGGGTATTCCGTAGGCTGCCGCCCTCAAAGCTGCTATGACTGTATAGCAGGTGTTCTCTGAATATTTCACCCTCCCTTCCTCAACAGCTTTTCTGAAGTTTTTTGCAAGCCCAAAAGCTTCAAAGGAAACGAAGCCGGCTATAACCTCTTTGGCACAACCCAATCCACAAAGCAAGTCCACATCGTATCCTCCGGCAGTCTTCATAACCCTCAGATCCTTCTTTTCTTGTCTCGCAAGCTCCCTAACGAAAGCCGCTGGAATTCTGTAGAGGAGGTTTCCGCTAAGGCATATCAAAGATCCGTCCTTTACGAGTTCCGCTGCCTCTTCAAGCGACATAACGACCATGTTTTATCGTTAACGATCAACTTATTTAAACTTCGTGGAAAAAGCGTGGGAAGAGGGGAGAGTTCTTTTAAAGAAAAATATAAATATTTTCCCCCGAAAGATTCAGTGAAGGGTGATGCGGGATGATCACCGCAATTATGGGTGGAGACGTCATCAGAGCCGTGACGAGAGCGATGGTCGCTTTAGTTAGCGAAGCTCGTTTTCACTTTGCGGAGGACGGGATTCATTCCCGAGCAGTAGATCCGGCTAACGTGGCTATGGTGATAGTGGATATTCCAAAAGAGCACATGGAAGCTTACAGCGTAGACGAAGAGAAAACTGTGGGAGTGGACATAAACAGGGTTTACGACATCGCAAAAACGATAAAAAAGAAAGAAATAGTGGAAATAACCCTCGAAGACGAAAGCAGAATGAAAATAAGGTTCGGGAGTGTTGAATACGCTCTCTCGCTGATAGATCCCTCAGCGATAAGGAAGGAGCCGAAAGTTCCCAACTTAGAGTTGCCAGCTAAAGTGGTGCTTGACGCGGGGGAGTTTAAGAAAGCCATACAAGCGGCTGACAAAATAAGCGACCACGTTGTTTTTAGAAGCGACGAAACCGGATTTTACATCGAAGCGGAAGGAGACGTCGACAAGATCGTCTTCCACATGAGCGATGCGGAGCTAATAGAGTTCAACCGAGCAGAAGCCAGAAGCATGTTCAGCGTTGAGTACCTCAAAGAGTTCGTCAAAATAGCTGAAGCTGGAGATTTACTTACGATCCACCTCGGAAACAACTATCCGGTTAGGCTCGTTTTCGAGGTGGCTGATGGAAAGGCAAAGGTCGAGTACATTCTCGCCCCAAGAATTGAAGCAGAATGAAGTTCCTTCCACTTCTACCTCTTCTTGAAAAATATCCGTTTTTAAAGCCCGCAAGACACATAGCCGGAGAAGCTTACCACAAGGAGGCTTTGAAGGAGGCTGAGAAGTTTCTGAAATTTGTTTTTCTCAACGAGAAGTACGAAAAAAGTTTTGAAGGATACAGCCTTTTATGCGAGGCTTGCGAGGATAAGAGCTGCGCAAAGTTCTGTAAAAGCGGAGCTATTAAGAACGAAAGAATCTGGCAGAAATGCAGTTTATGCGGAACTTGCTTTGAAAAATGCAATTACCTAACGAGAGTCGAGGACTACTCTCGCTTACTTGCGAGGGCGAAAATCTCGATAATGTCCTACGTTTATTGTAGAGCCGTGGTTTCGAAAAGCGAAGTAGCCTTAAGAAAATTTGCGGTAAGGGCAGCGGAATACTACAAGAGTTTGATGGAAAAAGACAGCTACGACAAACTTCCAGAAATTCTGGCTGCAAACTTTTCCATAAAATATAAGAGCGGCTTCGTGCACGTGAAAGATTACCTAAAAGCTGCCGTAAGGCTCAAAGCTCCAGAATGGAAGCTCTATTCGAGATCCCTAAACGGAGGTTTCGTGAGGGTAAGCAGAAACGAGTTTTTCAGGATAGTTGAGGAGTACTTGAGAGAGAAGCTTTCTGAAAAAGTTAGTTACGAATTCGAAGGAATGGAAAAACTCCTCAAAATAGTATTCGAGTTCGAAAGCAGAAGAAAGGAGATGGATGTAGAAGGAGTGAAAAATGCTGAGTGCTACCCTCCCTGCTTCAAAAAAATAATCTCGGACTTAAAAGCGGGAGTTAACGTCCCCCACTCAGCAAGATTTGCTTTAGCAAGCTTTCTACTCAGAATAGGGCATTCGGTCGATGAGGTTCTCCAGATTTTCTCCTACGCCCCGGACTTTGATGAAGAGAAGGCGAGATATCAGGTTGAGCACATCGCGGGAATGAGGGGTAGTGGGAAAGAGTACGAAGTTCCCTCCTGCGAGACTATGAAGACCTACCACAACTGCTTCTCCGATTGCAAAACAAAGCATCCAATGGAATATTATCGGAGGTGCATCCGTGAAAGTTTTGGAAGAGGTAAAAAGAGGAAGGCAACTGGAGTTAAAGCTCGTTCCGGAAAGCGTTGAGGACCTCTGGCATCTAAAATATATCCTCGAAAAAGGTGACATCGTTTTCTCCCTCACGAAAAGGGTTAGCGAAAGCTCCGATAAGCTCAGGAGCGATAAGGAAAAAGTGACGGTTAGAATTGGAATAGAAGTGGAAAAGGTCGAGTTCCAAAAGTTTTCCAACAGGTTGAGGATAACAGGAAGGATCGTAGCTGGAGTTGAAGACTCCGGCTACCACACGATAAGCATAACACCGGGGAAGGAGTTGACGATAATAAAAAGCTGGAAGAAGGAGCAGCTCGAACGGCTGAGGTATGCGGTAGAATCCTCAGAAAAGCCAGAAGTTGTAATAGTCACGATCGAGGAAGGAGAGGCAGTGATAGGAGTGCTGAGACAATGGGGGGTCGATGAAGTTGCGGAAATTAGAAAGGGCTACGCCAAGGATTTGCAAAGTCAGAGGGGCGAGTTTTTCTCGGAGGTTTATTC
>NZ_WANY01000026.1:0-6185 GCF_015521575.1 Ferroglobus sp. | reverse complement strand
CTCTTCTATTATCTTCTTTCCTTCTGGATGCTTGAACAAGTGCCTAAACCTCCTTTGAGCCTTCAAGTATTCTTCCACGGGCTTCTTCTCCTTGATCTTCATAACCCTCACGAGCTTTCCGTGTTCGAATTCTACGAGCGGGTACAATCCGGTTTCAACGGCGAGTCTTGCCACTTCGACCATCTGCTTGCTGTCGATCCCCCATCCGGGAACGCAGGGAGAGTGAACGTGGATGTACTTTGCTCCCTCGAACTCAACTGCCCTCTTCACTTTCCTCTTCAAGTCGTTCGGGTAGCCTACTGAAGCTGAAGCCACGTAGGGGATTCCGTGAGCGACTGCTATGCTAATCATGTCCTTTTTCTTCCCTATCTTTCCGGGCTGTCTTTTTCCAACCGGTGTTGTCGTTGTTCTCGCTCCCGGAGGAGTTAACCCGCTTTGCTGATTTCCCGTGTTCTGATAAGCTTCGTTGTCGTAGCAGATGTAGAGGATGTCGTGATCCCTATCGAACGCTCCGGAGACCATACCGAATCCTATGTCGGCTGTAGCACCGTCTCCAGCAAAAACGACGACATGACCTTCATGCTTTCTCTTTAGAACTCTAAGAGCAGCTTCAATTCCCGCTGCGACAGCCGCAGCATTCTCGAAAAGGGAGTGGATGTAAGGCACACCCCACACGTTTCTTCCGTACATCGAGCTCACTATTTCGAGACACCCAGTTGGATTTACGATGAATGCTTTTCCTTCTAAAGCCTCAAGGACGGACTTAACGGCGATAGGAAATCCGCAACCGGGACAGGCTCCGTGTCCGGGACCGAAATAGCTCATGGAATCACCTCTTCAAATTCTTTAACTCCTTCATACCTCTTTCCGGGCTTCACTTTGCCTTCGTACACTTCGCTTATCACTTTCACGATTTGTTCCCTTGGTATGTCTCTGCCACCGAGCCCTATTACTACCGAGTGAATCTCAGGAGATGAGTGTCCGAACAAGGCGCTTTTTACTTCAAGCGTTACTGGAGGTTCGGAGCCTATGGAAAGCGATCTTTCGAAGATTATAACCTTGTTAGCGTTCTTCAAAGCCTCCCTAACCTCTTCAGCGGGGAAAGGTCTGAACGTCCTGATTTTTAGCAATCCGACTTTCTTTCCTTCTTTTCTCATTTCCTCTACCACGTCTCTCACGAGACCAACGAGAGATCCCATTGCTATCGCAACAACCTCCGCATCTTCACAATATTCTGCTGAAACGTGCAAGCCGTAATCCCTTCCTATTATCTCGCTCCACTCCTTGAAAACTTCTTCCATGACTTTCTTCGCCCTTTCCATCGCGTGCTCCATCGCAACTCTAAACTCCATGTAATACGGAGGAGGAGCGTAGCAACCCATCGCCACGGGTTTTTCGGTTGAAAGCTTTACAACGGGATCGTAAGGCGGTAAGAAGCTGTCGACGACCTCTTGGCTTAAAAGATCCACAGGTTCGTAGGCGTGGGTTAGTTTAAATCCATCCACGTTGAGTATGAAGGGTAGAAGAACTCTCTTATCTTCCGCAACTTTGTAGGCGAGGGGAATCAAATCGTGAGCTTCCTGATTGCTTTCAGCGTGCATCTGAATAATTCCGGCATCTCTCACCGTCATGCTATCTTGGTGATCGTTCCATATGCTGAGAGGAGCGGAAACGGATCTGTTGGCAACTACCATCACTATCGGCAGTCTCATTCCAGCTGCGTTGAACAGAACCTCCGTCATGAGCAAAAGCCCTTGGGAGCTTGTGGCTGTAAATACCCTCGCTCCAGCTGCCGAAGCTCCCAAAACTATCGATGCTGCGGCAAACTCCGATTCGGCTGTTATGTATTCCGCGTCAAGCTCCCCGTTTGCGTACATTTCAGCTAAATTTTCAACGATTTCTGTTTGCGGAGTTATCGGGTATGCGCAGATGACATTGGGTCTGCAGAGCCTAACAGCTTCAGCAATTGCGTAAAAACCTCTAACTATCCTCTTCATTTAACACACCTCAACTTTGTAAATTTCCTTAGTCTCCATCTTAATCGCATTAACCGGACAGACACTTTCGCAAATTCCACAACCTTTGCAGTAGTCGTGATCGACTTTCGCTATCTTGTTTCCGTCTTTCTCCACGAGTTCTATGCACGGCTCTGGACAGAACTTAACACACCTTCCGCAGCCTATGCATTTTTCTTCATCTACAAACGCCCATTCGGTTCCCCAATCTCCGGTCTTCATCTGCGTGGTTTTCGGCGGGTTACTTGCCCCTATATAAAGCTTCATTCTTTCCATGAACATACCTCCTTCATATATTCGTAAGCTTTCTTAATAAGCTGAACGTTCTTTTCAGCCACATCCTCATCTTCGAAAAATTCTCTAACTGCCTCCTCAACATGCTCCAACTTCACGACATTACTCGCTCCCACAAAAGCTCCAACCATTGCGGTGTTTGTTATCGGTCTTCCGAGGATCTCCATAGCCATCTTCGTTGCGTTGATCGTGTAAACTTCCACATCTTCGGCTTTCAGCTTTTCCTTTAGTTCTTCGCTACCCTTCGGATAGTTGGCTATCAGCATTCCCTCCTTTTTTATCCCGGCTAAGACGTCCACGACATCTAACAAGGAGGGATCCATGACCACCACGTAATCTGGGTTGCGAACCTCATCTCTAACAACAATTGGCTTGTCGGAGATTCTGAGAAAAGACACAACTGGAGTTCCCCTTTTTTCGGCTCCAAACATTGGGAAAGATAACGTATAATATCCCTGTTTAAAGCCGGCTATAGCTAAAATGTCCGCTGCTGTAACAGCGCCTTGCCCACCTCTACCGTGAAATCTTACTTCTATTAGGATAAAACTCACCTCCCGAGATCTGTATTCTATGAGGGAGATCATCAGTATTTAAGAATTACCTAACTTCTCCATCAAAAAGACATCTGAAAGGCTTTTCATAGAAAAGCGTAGCACGTTGTCAAATTACGAAGTTGACAAACTTCACTCTTTCCCGAAAATAACTTTTAAAGCCGATAAAACAAACATTTTTTCCTCCTCATCGGTTTGAGCTAACAGTTCTGAGAGCTTACTTTTCTCTCCAACTTCTTCGAGTCTCACGTGATTCAGAGGTTTGTTCTCGTCCTTTAAAATTTCGTAAGATTTTCTAAGAAATTCCGAACTGTAGCCGAGCTCTTTAGCGAGTCTCGCGAAGTTTTCTAAAGCGATCTCTCTTTCCACTTCCCTTTGAATTTTCTCTTCAAGTTCAAGAAGTTCAACGAGGAGTGAAAAGTAAATCTCTACGAGCTCGCTCTTTTTCCACTCCTTGACGAGGCTTTTTATCATCCTATCTATCGTATTCTGAACCTCCCGCATTCTGTAAACGACATACATTAAATCCTCTATTCCATCGCTGAAGTTGTACTTCACTCCCCTCTCTATCTCAAACTTCCAAGCTCTCCTCAAGGTTTCGTTTATCGTTTTCAAATCGATCTCAAGAAGATCTTTTCTTGTTTTGAACATCTCCTCCAAATCTTCGGGAGTTGGAAGGAAAATCTCGTTTATTATCGCCGAAACCTCGACGAGGCGGGTGAATACTATGTAAAATATTGGGTTGAATATGTTTCCGGTTTTCTTTAAATTCTTGCACCTTTCAACGAACTCCTCGCTAATTGCCCTCTCCCACATATCTTTCCACCAGCTTTTTTAGCTCACCCCTCTTCTGCAAGTAGTGTTCCTTGAAGCGTTTAAGCTCTTCGTAATGCTCTATCATCCACTTGTAGCTTAACCTCTCTCCCTTCTCGACCACTTCAAGCTTCTCGTTCAGCTTTGAACCGCAGATCGCACATTCAAAAGCTGAAGTGTATCTGAAGCTTTCGCTCAGGCAAACGGGGCATTGTCCGTTGAAAACGAACTTCTCTCCGCTTTTTATAGCTTCGGCAACTTTGTCAAGGATTTCGACTTTCTCGAAGACTTCTCCGGGGAGAGGTGAGTGAACCGGAGCCACTATGAGAGGTTCGATTCCCATGCACCTAAGCAAGAGGTTGTATGTCGTGGAAGCCCAGCCTCTAAGCTCTTCGAATCCGTAGAAGTAGACGACAGCTCCCTTCTTATCTTTGAACTTCTCAAGGTACGGATAAGCCATAAAGCACCTGTCGAGGAAGAGCTTTACCTTTCCGGTTGCGTCGAGCCAGTAAACTGGAGAGGAAATTAGTATAGCGTCGCTTTCCTCTATTTTCCCAAGAATTCCGTAAACGTCGTCCTCTATTTTGCACTCCTCTCCGAAAAGGCAAGCGTAGCAGGCTTTGCATGGTTCTATTTTCGAATTGGCTAAGTTGACTATCTCAAGCTCTGCCCCAATTTTTTTAGCGATGTACTTGGAAGAAAAAATGCTGTTTCCGTACCTCTTACTTCCAACCAGAGCAAGAAGTTTCATGAAGCTGAAAAAGTAAAAATTTTTAAAAATTTTTCAGTATTCGTCGTAGTCGTAATCGTACTCTTCCTCCTCTTCTTCGAACTCTTCCTCTTCGAAGTCCTCTTCTTCCTCGAAATCCTCCTGCAAGTCCTCAGGATCGAATTCTTCGTTCGTGTCTAAGAGTATGAACTTGCCCTCTTCGTAAAGCAGAGTAATCCCGCAGAGGCTGCAGTTTACTTCCATTCCTTCGTAAAGGTCTTTTAATTCGATTTCTTCCCCGCAAGACGGACATCTAATTATTTTCATCTTATGACCCCGACGAAATCATCAATTTAAAACTTTCGCTTCAAAGATCAGTTCTGTCAACTCAACCACCTTAAATGATTGCAATAGAGCATGAACGGTTTACGAAACAAATTCCGGTTTTTAGCTAACTTTTTAGCAGTTATCGAGCAGGAGAAAATCTTAATTCTCTCAGTGAAAAAGCTTAATGCTGTTTCGACCAATCTTCTTTTCCTGAAAAAGTTTTGTGTTTAAATTCCAAGGTTAGATCTTTCTTCCAATGCTTTTTCGGTCAAGAAGCTTTGTCGATCAGAAACTTAGGTTTGTTTTTGCAATAAATTAAGAACTTGTTTACTTGTTTGATGAAAGAGCGAGCGATCAAATAACTCCTTGTCGTGTGAGCTTTCACGATAACAAGCTCGTTTTTTCAGCGTCTATGTCCAAGAAAACGCGATATTTCTTTTTGTTCTCTTTTTCCGTACCGAATAAATCTCTAAGAGAATTTTTCGCAGCTCTCCTCGCAAAGGATGTTTGGACGTCATCATAATTCCAAAAGTACGGTAAGAGATATAGCCCATGGAGGAGTTGTAATATTTATGGCTGAATTAAAAATTAAAATTCCCGAAGACTTGAAGAGGAAGATGGAAAAATTTGGAGTTGATTGGTCACCGGCGATAAGGAGAATGATCGAAAGGGAAATCCAAAATTTGACTGAGATCGGGAGAATAATATCCAAGAGCAAGATGACTGAAGAAGATGCTTTAGAGCTCGGTGAGAAAATCAGTAAATCGATTGCTGAGAGATTTAAGAAGCATGTTGCTGGTGACAGACGCTAATGTGTTATTTGCCGCCCTTATATCCGGAGGTGGAACGTTTAGAGTTTTTGTAACAAACAAGATTTTGGGAAAATTTCGTTTTGTAGCTCCAGAGTATCTGTTCGTCGAGATTCGTGAGCTTCTTGATGAATTAGATGTTGTTCTGAATTTTCTGGAAGAGCAGATAGAGGTAATTCCGTTTGAAGAATTCGAGGATAAATACGACGAAGTCGAGAAAATTTCTCCAGACCCCGACGACATTCCTTACTTCGCACTAGCGTTAAAATTGAACTGCGCAATTTGGACGAACGATAAGAAGCTGAAGGAGCAGAACGCTGTTAAAGTTTACACAACGCATGAGATAATGCAGATGCTTAAAATCTATTAAGATTTATTAACTTTGCCACTTTCCCCACATTTCTCATGCTTGAAATCTATGTCCAAAGATGTTTTCATTCATTGGCTTCGATGATCGTTACGTCCATCGTCTTTACCTGCTTCCAGAGGCTGTGCGAGGCAGGATGAAACTCGGAGAGGATAAAGATTTAGCTTCCTTATCATTCTTTTGAACATCATAAAAATCGGTTGAAAAATATTTCTCGAGAAGTAAAAATTACGGGTCGCTGCTGTTGTTACGAAACTGTTATATTTTTTGCGGAAATTTAAAAATCCGATGAGCTTGGAG